>BNUV01000124.1 GCA_025997615.1 Spirochaetia bacterium | reverse complement strand
CGCCCTTCTCCTCCCGTGCGGAAGCCCAGACCCGGGAGGCCGGGGGTGAATATTTTATGCTATTGTCCAATAAATTGATAAGAGCCTGAATAATGAAGGTGCCGTGGACCCTGGCCGTAAGATCCGCCGGGCAGTTCACGGTTATTTCAGTCTGCTTTTTTTTCGCCCGGACTTCCACCGAGGAGACCGCTTCGGCAAAGAGCGGGGCAAGGCTCTGATCTTCCATGTCGTGGGCTTTGCTGCCGTCATTTTCAAGACTCGCCAGAACCAAAAGATCGTTGGTGAGGTTCTCCATGGTTCCGGCGTTTTTGCGTATTATTTCGATAAAATGAAGTACCTGTTCTTTGTCTTCAAAAGACGAGTCCAGGAGGCTTTCTGAAAAACCCTTTATCAGTTGAATGGGGGTGCGCAGTTCATGGGAGACATTGGCTACAAAGTCCTTGCGTACCTGCTCAAGCCTTACCAGCCGGGTGATGTCCTGCAGGACCAGTACCACGCCGCTGCCGGCTGACAGGGGCGCGGCAAAAACCTGAAAGCGCAGTTCCTGGCCGCTGTGGAGCTTCAGTTCCATTTCCAGCGGACGGCCGGTGGTGATCACGGTTTTCGCGGCCTCCTCAAGATCGGCGGAATGGGTTGCCTCCAGGAGGGAAATACCGCGTATGTCCCGTGCGCCCAAATCAAAAAGTTCCCGGGCCCGGGGATTTACCAGGTGCAGCACGAGCTGTCCGTCTGTGGCGAAAACCGCCTCGGACATTCCGTTGAGGATCGCCTCCAGACGACTGCCTTCGGCGCGGGCCTGTTCAATCCGCCGGTTAAGTTCCGCAGCCATACCCCGCAGGGCTTTTTCCAGGGTGAGAAATTCATCCGCCCCGGCTTCGCCGTTGAACCGGGGCCTATCCGCGGCAGCATGGGCAATACCCACGAGCCTTCCCAGGGAAGCCGAAAGCGAACGGGAAAAGACAAAAATCGCGGCAAATGCCGCCAGGACCAAAAGAAAGGCAAAGAGGAAGAATGGCGGAGCAGCCGGGGAAATGCGCTGCCAAAAGCCGGGCACGGTAAGGGAAAGCCTGAATACGCCCGCTACATCGCCGTCTGCGCCGTAAACCGGCAGCGCCGAGTATATCCGCCGCATTCCGGTGCTGATAGAATCCCGCCGGGCGCTTCCCTCGCGGCCGGCAAGGGCGGCCCGGACTTCCTCCCGGTCAATATGGTTGACCAGATCTCCTGCAACCTGGGAATCCCAAAGCACATCGCCTGAAGTATCTATCAGGGTGAGGCGGTAGGCGCCGCTTAATTCGCCGTTTTGGAGGAAATCGCCGACAGGTGTTGCGGTGCCGGGTGTTGCAGCGTCAGCCGCAAAATATGCCCTTATGCGATTTTCTCCGATGAGGGAAAAAACGGTTCTGGTGGTATTATGCAGCCCCTGGATATTGATCTCGTAGTACAGTGAATTCATAAAGATCAGTATCAGGATAACCAGTACCGCCGAAAGTCCCAATGCCGAAAGCCCCAGGGTAAGCAGGCTTTTTTTGAATATAGTCATTATATTACTTATACTCCATTTCCGGCTTTTTAGAAAGCCGCCCCTTGCACTAGTTTTATATTTCATACGATAATAAAACCATGAGCCAAACAGTAACTATTGAAATTGTCGATACTGCCGTCTTTCGGCTCTTGCGGGATTTAGCGGCGATGAGCCTTATCCGGTTTGCGCCGGAGACGGTCTCCGAAAGCGACATGGTAACGGCCCGTCTGAATGAAGTCTACGCAAACCAGGATTCATCCCTTGATCCTGGTTTGGCACTGGCACAGGCCGAGGCGATTGCCGGGGAAGACTGGTAGTGGTTAAAGGTGAGGTATGGTGGGCCAATCTGCCTACCGACCCTTACGGTTCGGAACCCGGTAAGCGCCGCCCGGTGCTTATCATACAAAACGACGCATTTAACCGCAGCGCCATACAAACCACTATCTGCGCCGTTATCACCTCCAATATGAAACTTGCCCAGTTGCCCGCCAACATCCTGCTGGAAAAGTCCGTTTCCGGTCTGGAGCGGACATCGGTTGTTAACTTTTCGCAAATCATCACTATTGATAAATCACGACTAACCGAATTGGTGTCAATGCTGCCGAAAAACTATATCGCCACTATTAACGCAAGTATTCAATATATCTTTGATGCGGAAGTCTGATTGATGAGAAGTACGAAAGCCCCAGGGTAAGCAGGCTTTTTTTGAATATAGTCATTCCGGCGCCTTTAAGCGGTAGCCGACGCCCCGTATGGTTTCAATCATGTTGCCGGCTTCTCCCAATTTTTTCCGCAGACCCAGTATCTGTACATCCACCGAACGGTCGGTAACCGGATAGTCAGGCCCTTTAATGGCGGCGATGATCTGGTTACGCGAAAATACGATGTCGGGATGGGAAAGAAAATGCCGCAGCAGGGCAAATTCGGTGGCGTAAAGATCCAGCCGCGTATCGTTGCAAAACGCCTCGTGTTTTTCGGTGTCAAGCCTGAGCGCCCCCTGCTGCCGGAGTGAAGCTGTAACACCAGCGCCGCCTTCTTCCTGCCGCCTTAAGCCCGCCCGTATGCGGGCAATGAGCACCTTGGGACTGTAGGGCTTTACCACATAATCATCGGCGCCCAATTCCAGACCGGTAATAATATCCGCCTCTTCTCCCCGGGCGGTAGTCATAATCACCGGCACAGAACGGCACTGTTCGATTGCCTTTATTTTTTTAAGCGTCTTGAGGCCGTCCATGCCCGGCAGCATGATATCCAGCAGTATACAGTTCACCGGCTCCTTTTTCAAAAATTCCAGTCCCTCTTCGCCGGTTTTCGCCTGCAAAAGTTTCCATCCCTCTCTGGACATGGAAAAAGAAAGCAGCTCCTGAATTTCAGGATCATCCTCAATGATGAGTATTACCGCTTTTGAGCTCATTGATTCAGTTCCTCGTGTTTGCCCTCGGTCATATAAATTATGGCCTCGCAGATATTGGTGATGTGATCCCCCAGCCGCTCAAGGTGACCTGAGGTGTTGAGAATACGCACCGCCTTTTTTACCATTTCGGGATGTTCCTTCATCAGGCTCAAAACTTCTTCGGTCAGGGCCTTGTGCTCCGTGTCGATTTTTTCGTCCAATGCCGCCGCCTTTCGCGCCCCTTCGGCATCCTGCGCCAAAAAGGCGGAAATGGCGGCCCGCAGCATCTCCTGGCCGGTTTCGGCCATACGCTCAATATGCTCCAGCGGGCGAAAAGTTGCTTCCCCGGAAAGTTTGATCGCCGCCTTGGCCAAATGTACCGCGTGATCCCCTATCCTTTCTATATTGCTGGTCAACTTGAAAATGGTTACAAGCTCACGCAGATCCCTGGCCACCGGCTGCTGGGTGGCGATTACCATGGCGGCCTCATCTTCTATTTTAAGCTGCATGGCGTTTACCACCGCATCCCCGGCCCGCACTTCCTTTGCCATTTCCGCATCGTTGCCCCGCAGGGCCGAAAGGGCCTTTCCCAGATCTTCCTCAACCCTGGCGGCCATAGCCAGTAAATCATGCCGCAGCCGGTTCAACTCTTCCAAAAACATTATCCGTGTGTTCATCCGAACCTTCCTGAAATATAATCCTCAGTCCTTTTATCTGTGGGGTTGGTGAAAATTTCCTTCGTGTCACCATATTCAATAAGTTCACCTAACAGAAAAAACGCCGTCCTGTTGCTTACCCTGGCGGCCTGATGCATGGCGTGGGTAACAATAATAATACTGTACTCTTTTTTCAGCTCCACGATAAGTTCCTCAATGCGGCCGGTAGCGATGGGGTCAAGGGCGCTGGTGGGCTCGTCCATGAGTATTATTTCCGGCTCCATGGCGATACTCCGGGCAATGCAGAGCCGCTGCTGCTGGCCGCCGGAAAGGGCATTGGCGGGTTTTTTGAGCCGGTCTTTGACCTCGTCCCAAAGAGCGGCCTTTTGCAGCGCAGTTTCAACCAGTTCGGCAAGGCGGCGTTTATCCCGCAGCCCCTGCATTTTCTTCCCGTAGGCCACATTGTCAAAGACGCTCATGTTAAAGGGGTTGGGCTTCTGGAACACCATGCCTACCCGGCTGCGCAGTTCCGTAACGTCCATGGCGCCGTAGATGTCCTCGCCGTCAAGCAGGGCCTCTCCGGTTATGCGGCATGAAGGGATAAGATCGTTCATGCGGTTCAGGGATCGGATAAACGTGGATTTGCCGCAGCCCGAGGGGCCGATAAGGGCGGTTACATCCTGCTTTGCCAGAACAAAGTTGATATTTTTTAAAGCCTGAAAGTCCCCATAAAAAAGATCCATGCTGCGGACATCCAGTTTATTTTTGCTCATTAGAGGTCCCCCAATTTTTTTCTAAAGTTATTGGTAATAATTTTAGTCGCCGTATTGATAATCACCACCAGGATCACCAGCACCGCCGCGGTGGCAAAGGCCATGCCGAAATCTTCGGGCCGGACCGCCTCGTTGGTGAGGTAATAGAGGTGAATCGTCAAAGTTCTGCCGGATTCAAAAATCGTCCGGGGCATATTGCGGGTAAGCCCCACGGTGAACAGCACCGGCGCGGATTCGCCTACCACCCGGCCTATGGCGAGGATCACCGAGGTAACAATACCGGGCAGCGCCGAAGGCAGCACCACGTGGATAATGGTCTGGAATTTGGTGGCGCCCAGCGCAAGGGAGCCTTCCCTGAATGAGTCGGGAATCGATTTGAGGGATTCCTCGGTCGTACGGATTATCACCGGCAGTATCATGATGCTCAAGGTAAAAGAGCCGGCGATAATGGACTGTCCGAAGCGCAGAAAGCGGCAGAACATGAGCAGCCCGAAAAGGCCGTAGATGATCGAGGGGATTCCCGCCAGGGTTTCTATGGCAAGGCGGAGTATCCGTATCAAACCGGAATTAAGGGAATATTCGTTCAGGAAGATGGCGCTTGCTATGCCCACCGGCAGGGCCACGGCAACAGACACCAGTACCACATAGAGGGTGGTAACGATCATGGGAAATATGCCGCTTTTGGCGTTGAAAATAAAAGACAGGCCGAGGTAACCTGCTGAAGATCTGAATATATAAATCAGAATATAGATTAAGACGGCAATAACTCCCGCCGTGGCCAGGGCCATAACTGCGTATAACAGGCCGTCCAGAATTTTCCGCTTTTTCATACGCCCATCTCCACCCTGGGTATTGATGATTGAAAACTAGCCGGTTTATGTTAAGGCCGTGTGAGTGAATTGTTAGGATTTGGTTAAAAGGAGCCACCTGCCCGCAAAACCGAGTCACCCACAGGGCAAAAGCATTTAACATTTGCCAAATAAAACGTCATGAAGGAAATCTTGATTGAGCGCCGCCTTGAATTGTTTTCGTCTGGTACTTCGCTTCTGGTCTGTTTGGGTTGAACGTAAAAGTCTA
>BNUV01000123.1 GCA_025997615.1 Spirochaetia bacterium | reverse complement strand
GCGAAAATTAATTCAGAAAGATATACATATAATACAATTAAACCCAAATGGGACAAATTATTTGAATTCGTAGGAGTCAAGGTATGAATAAGAAGATTGAAGTGTTGGAAATATTTGAGAAAGTGGCATATAAATTTTCCTTATTTACTATTTCACGTAATCTTTTAGCTAAAATAATATATTTCCGAATAGTGTTTATATTTTCAGATATATCTAACTGTATAAATGAAATATCAGGAATATTATTAAAAAAATATGATGCTTCGTTATAACTATATACACTTATTATATATATTTTAATAGCAGCATAATTGTTCAGTATATGTACCAAGTTGGATACTGCCCGTTCTGTACCATTAGAAGAGGACGCATTAAATAAAACAATTCCTATTTTTTTAATTCTCTTATCCATTACAAATCACCTCGTCTTTTACCATAACTTGCTTCATCCAATAAATTTTTCTTTGCCACCTCACTATCTGAATTAAAACATATCGTGTATTTGGCACCAATACTTGAGTTACCAGCATATATCCTTGCACAACCAAGAAATATATTATAAATAAAGAAAATGGTTTTTCTATTTGTACTCATTTTTCTATAAATAGCAGGGTATATTACCCACAAAGAGCATATAAATAATGTCCCAATGCGTTCTACAATTAATATAAAATCAGAACAATAAAGATATATTAACAAAAAAATATGCACTAAATTAAAAAAAGGAATATATCGGTTATCTGTATTTACAATTTTTTTTTCATATTTTAATACCAAAATAGATGTTATTAATTTTTCGATATATCCAAAAGACAATCCTTTTGATATATAAAAATCTGAATTCATATAATTTATCAACTTTACATATATATATGCTTTACTAGAAAAAATACCAACTACATTTTCAAGTATAGTTGTAAACACTGGTACTTGCAATAAATATAATACATTCCCTATCAAATATAAAACTATTAGAATATTTTTATTATATTGCCTCTTTATTAAAAAATAAATTGGCAGATATATTATTCCCGATATATGAAACATACAACCAAGAACATTTATGAACATATACTTAATTATGCTTCTAGTATGCACATAACGAATAGAATATAAAAATAAAACAATAGCTTTTGAATTACGTATGATATTTATCTCAATTGCATAACCATAAAACGTTAAAAATGTTGCTAAAAAAAATAGAGAATATCGTTTGTTAAAATAATACTTTATAGTTAGGCAAATAAAATACAAATCAAACAAAAAATTAATTATTTGAAAAACGAAATAATTACTGCTTATTGTTTTACATATGATTGAAAATAATTCAAACCCAATTTCAAACCTCTTAGAATGAGTAAGATAATGGGAGACATTATCAGCCCCTTCAATTAATGAAGGCACACGTTTAAAATATTCTGTATATGATTCCCAATCGGAATGGATATAACCTCTCAACCCAATAAAGACAATCAATAATATTATTACAAGATAATGTTTTATGTAATATAGTTTTTTATCAAAATTATCAGTAGATGTCCCCACTGGTATAAAATGAAGAAATATTATCAAAAAAACTAAAATATAAGGTAATGAATAGGCAAAACTATATATAGCCATAAAGTCCTGACAAAATATTATGTATCATTTTGAATTTATTTTTAAAGCGTCCTTAGGTTTTTAGAAATAAACACCCAATAATTATAACCTGCAATATTCCCTGTCAGTTTATACAACACACAACGAGATAAAATAGTAAGCGAAAATATGCTATTAACAATATGTTGTAAAAAAATGTCATATGTTTTCATATAATATATTTTTCGGCTTTTTAACGATATCCTTTGTTTTGTTAGATTATCAGATAATGATTTACCTTCCAAGTGAAGAATATGAGCTTGAGGTATATTATACACTTTATAACCGACTTTTTTTACTCGATATGTCAATTCCGTTTCCTCATAATACATGAAAAAATCCGGATCAAATCCATTTAATCGCCTGAATAAATCGGTCCTAATTAATAAATCTGCCCCACTAATATATCCAACCTTTTTTGGATTATTGGTATGATTAAATCTACTGTTTTCCCTAAATAATATTTTTTCTATAGCCAATTTAAGGAAAATATTTATTTCCCTTATAACAGATGGCAAAAACATTTCATAAGAAAATGTTGGTTTCTTATTCTCATCAAATAAATTTCCCCCACAAACACCTGCCTTTGCATTACTTTCCAAATAATCTACAAGTACTTTTATAGCATTGTTCAAAATAATTGTATCAGAATTTAAAAAGAATAAATATTTCCCTTTCGCGGCCTTTGCTCCAATATTATTTGCCGTCCCAAATCCAAGATTTGAATTGTTCTTAATTAAGATTACATGAGGAAAATCCATGTGTATCATTTCATTTGAACCATCTATAGATCCATTATCTGAAACAATTATTTCAAAATCAATATCTTTAGTTTGTTCATAAATTGACATAAGACAATTATATAATAATTGCTTTGTATTATAGTTAACAATTATAATTGAAACGTCCATATTAACTAAAATCCTTCTTTAATAGCCATCTTTGCATACTACTTGACAAAAAAATATAACAAATCATTTTTTAAATATTTATATTTTTTTCATAATTGTATACTTATGATCAACAATATGTTTTTCACACCCTTATACGCATAAGGAGCCTTTTGCTAAGATAATGAGGACGCAAATCCTTTGTCAAACTTGAATATCATATACTCCTTGGAAAATCAATAGGCATTTCTTCAAAAACAATCGTCATGACACACATCATCTCCATCATTCTTATCTGAAACATATTTATAAGAAGTAACAACCTTGTCTTTCCACGGTTCAAAACTCTTTTTAATACCGGAGCCCAGCTTTCATCTGCTTCAAACAAATATAGTTTCTTTAAAATCTTCATAATAATTAACTTCTTAGCTCCTTGTAAACTTCAAGCGGCCATTTCCAATTCTGGTAGACACCTTGCGCTACTCCGGGAGCGAGTATCATTCCCCACACTCCAAGATGCAAAAAACGAAAAAACACCATCAATAAAACCACTGTCATTGTTCCAAAAATTAGCGACGCTTTAAAAAAAGGAATCTCGTTTTTAGCGGTAAGCAGCGTACCAGCAATACTATGATTTACCTCAAGCATAGCGATGATTAAGGCAGCAACAATACAGGGGCGCGGCAATAATGGTGTTTTGCTTCTGATAAAACCAAACGCCCATTCGCCAAAAAACAACAAACATGCGCCAAAAACAAAATAAACAGCAAACAAAATCAAACAGCTTTTTGTATATATTCTTTTTATATTACCGATATTATTCTGCACTTTGTACTGAACTATTTTGGGATGGTATGTGAAATAATAAACCCCAGCAATTCCGCTGATTACGCCGATTATCTGTACGGTTATTCCGTAAGACGCGATAACATCCAACGGAAGGAACATCGATCCGATAATAACCGCCGATCTACTAACCAGAAAACCGCCAATACTGGTAAGCCCTATTTTTACAGCGTTAGGATAAACAGACTGTAGAATCCCTTTTCGCGGTTGCTTTATGGCACTTTTTAACCTTTCCTTAAGTTCCACCGTGTAAAACACATGATGCGATAATACCCTGCGGATAATGATGGACAATGCCTGCGCGCTTACAATGGCAATTAGGCCGAAGCCCAGAGCTATCAGAATAATTGCCGCAATTAAATAAACGGATTGTCCGACAACGCCGATTTGCTTTGACCGTTTTATTAAACCTTTACCCTGCAGCAGTGAATCGTAATAATGAGTATAAAACGAATAAGCGTTAATGGCACATAGTATTATCCATGCAATATAAACTTCTGTAGTATCTCCTGTATATGTTCTTAAAACTGCACATATGTAATATGTTCCCGCACTTGCAAGCACGGCAAGCAGTATGGCCGCCATGCGCGAATAAAAGAACCGCATGACACCGATTAGCCCTTTAAGCAGTCCATAGTCTACTTCGGCGTTTTCCGCTACTATATCAAATCCGGTTGCCTTTAATGTTTTTGCGCCGCTGAAAATATATGTAACATTTCGTGTAAAAGACGAGTTAAAACCAAAATCCAGCAGATTTACCAGCACAACTATTGTAGAAAAAATCGTCCATACCGCTACTGTCTCCTGTGGTAATGATCTTAGTATAAATGGGAGCAGTATTACCTGCGCCGCTATTTGCAAAAATGTGGCGGTATAGTTCCATAATACGTCTTTGCGGTCTATATGCATGGGGTGTTTTTGGATATGCGATGGGTGTTTGATGGCATTTTTTTAATTATTAAGCCGTCTCTACACGATTCTCTATCAAAAGCCAACCTCACCAATCGTGAAAGTTATACGCCCAGTCCACCTA
The DNA here is from genome assembly GCA_025997615.1 of Spirochaetia bacterium. Classification (GTDB taxonomy): domain Bacteria; phylum Spirochaetota; class Spirochaetia; order Treponematales; family Breznakiellaceae; genus BNUV01. The sequence continues at coordinate 1,342 of BNUV01000123.1, read as the reverse complement.
CTGATGGCGAGGCGCGTTGCAATTATTACGCATTGAGGGAATTTTTCTGCCTAAAAAAAGTACATCCAATAATTAACCAAAGAGTGATTAGGCGTATAAAATCTGTCCTTCCAGTTGTTAATATAACAAATGGAATATACATTACTACGGGCAAAAGATACTTACTATTTCTTAATTTGGGGAAAAATAGTTTATTATATAGAAAAATAAATGAAAAATTATATGCCATTGCACCTGCTGCAATAAAAGAATAATTAGCCATCCTGTCGCGGTTTTGTGCTGTGATATCAAGCTGGTTTCTTCTTGCATATACTAACATTGCCGGGCCATTTACATATCCAGCTTCTTTTGCCATTTTGACTGTTTCGTTATAATAATGAATAAGTAAAATGCCTAAAACAGTGCATGTTCCCAGTGTAACCCATAACCGGATATTTATAGGTTCTTTAGGCTGAATATATACAGCACGCCGTTTTTGTTTGTAATATATCAGATTAACCAAAAGCTCACCATTACCAAACGCTATAAATGAAGTTAAAATGACAACTACCGAGATAGGGGCTATAGTAAATTTCCATGTATCAATATTTTTTAATGCAAAGAAAGTACTAATAATAAACATTCCACAGGCAATTACCGTAGGAGAAAGGATATTGCATTTAAACAAGATAAAATAAAAAACGCAAAGTGCAATCAGCAAGATAAAAAGAATATATATCATCGGGTATCGTGCAAGCTATACGACGTTTTTGTGCCCCGAATAAGAAAACCGTAGGTTTCCAGGGGCACAAAAATGTACCGGAGAAAAACCCCACAAAGGCGCTACTGCGCCGACTAGGGTTTTTCGTAGGTCAAGCCGCTACTGCGGCGCAGCGTATAGCGTATGTATGTGCAGTTTTTCTGCTACATTATTTTTTATTTATCATGTCCATGTAATATCTTTTCTTATACATTTTGTCGGATTTCCAACATATATACTATTTTCATTTTCCAATTCATTAACAACTGTTGAATTGGCTCCTATAATACTTCCGTCCTTTATTCTTGCACCTTTGAGAATAAGAGATCGGCATCCAATCCATACATTATTACCGATAATTATCTCTTGGGGAACATTTATAATATTATTATTTTTGTCAAGTATTTTATGGAAATCGGTATCCATAAATAAATTGTCCCAAGAAATTAAACAATTTTCCCCAAAGGTTATACTCTTCAGGGCAAAAGCATTTAACATTTGCCAAATAAAACGTCATGAAGGAAATCTTGATTGAGCGCCGCCTTGAATTGTTTTCGTCTGGTACTTCGCTTCTGGTCTGTTTGGGTTGAACGTAAAAGTCTA
>BNUV01000122.1 GCA_025997615.1 Spirochaetia bacterium | reverse complement strand
GGGATGGCAAGGAGGGAGGCGTCTATCAGCCGTCCGGTGTAAATTCCCTGGGATGTTTTTGATGATACCAGGGCCAGCGACGAAGCGGTATAATCGGCATCCAGAACCGAGAGATCCGTATGGTCATCCGCCCAGAGCCGGGAAACAAGGGCTCCCAGAGCGCTATGGCCGATACGAGGCATTCCCGTCAAAAAACCCGGAGGCTCTGCAATGGTGTTTACCTCTTCCCCCACTTTGATTCTGCCCAGGGAAATAAGCCGTTCCGCCGCCCCCCGGACCGAGACGGAAAAAAGAGCAGTGCCCCGGTACACATCATAAGAATCATAAAAGGGGAATGAGAAAATAATCTTGTCCGTGCCGGTTCTGATCTTCGGCTCCCCCCCCTCGGTGACCAACACCGTTTCAAAAGGAACCGTATCTATCACATCGTTATAATTCTGATAGGCCAGCGAACCGGCATCCTGACTAAGCACATCCTGGGGATAAGTGGAAAAATGAAGCCGTGTTCCCCGGGCATCCACAAAACGGACCCATTGCAGGCTCGTAATATTTTCCTGGAGTATGCCAAAGATCCGGCTGCGGTGATAAATATCTTCAGCCTCCTGATTGGGAAGAAAACTCCGCCTGACGGATCCTTCCTGGAGGACCGCGGCAAAACGGTTTGTCAAATTTCCCAGGTACAGATCGAGGACTTCCGTGTCCGCCGCTATTTCCCGGCTCAAGGATCTGGCCGCTGCCGGATTGTAGAAACGGGTTTCCACCAAATCAAAAAGCCGGGCAAAGGCCAGCACAGAAAATGCAGCAAAGAGGACAACGGAAATAAGCAGACTGAAAACAGCTTTGCGGGATATGGTCACGTTGCTGTTAAGTATAACATATTTATGGTAGAACAATAAAGATGAAAACACTGCATGAAACAGAAGAAAGGCCGAAAAAGGTATTTTTGATAGGAATTCGGGACCACAAAACCCGCTCCGTGGAGGCCGATTCCCTGTTTCGGGAGCTGGAGAGCCTCTGTGCCGCCCTTGGTTTGGAGATTACCGGGGGAGAAACGGTCCACATCCGTGAAAATAACGCCAAATTCGGCATGGGCACCGGAAAAGCGGCGGAGTTGACCGAAAAAGCCCGGGAGTTGGAGGCGGATTGTCTGGTTTTTGACCGGGAGTTGAGCCCATCCCAGCAGCGGAACTGGGAAGAACTGGGTGATATTCCGGCGGTGGATCGGCAGGAGCTTATCATCAGAATTTTTGCGGATAGGGCCAGAACCCGCGAGGCGGAACTACAGGTAAAACTGGCGGAACTCCGCTACTCCCTGCCCCGGCTGGCCCATAAATACATCGATCTTTCCCGCCAGCGGGGGGGCCGTTACGGTACCCGGGGCTCGGGGGAAACACGGCTGGAAACCGACCGCCGCCAACTGGAAAAGCGTATCAACCGGCTGGAAAAGGAGCTGGTGGAAGTCCGCAAACAACGGGATGTTCAGCGGAAACAACGGGAAAAGCAGGAAATCCCCCTCTGCGCCCTGGTGGGTTACACCAACGCCGGAAAATCTTCCCTGTTAAACGCCCTTACCGGGGCCGCCGCATTGGTGGAGGACAAGCTCTTTGCCACCCTGGACACCGAAACCCGCCGCTTCAGAACCCCCGCCGGAAATAATCTGGTGATGGTAGACACCGTGGGCTTTATCCGCCGTCTGCCCCACACCCTGGTCGAGGCTTTTCGGGGCACGCTGGAAGAAGCCAACCGGGCGGACCTGCTTATCCAGGTACTGGACATCTCCGACGCCGATGCGGATCAGTACTACCAAACAACCCTGTCCGTCCTCCGGGACCTGGGCGCCGAGGCCATCCCCCGCATCACCGCCCTAAACAAAATCGACCGTCTGGACGCCGCCGCTGACATAGCCGCCTGCCAAAAAAAATACGCCGAGGAACCCTCCCCGGGCCGCATAATCCCCGGCATCCCCATCCCGACCACAGACCGCCGCGGCCTGGCCGAATTGGTACGGGTGGCAGATGAGCTGCTGTTTGGAGGCGGGAAATAGGCGAAAAAAAAAGCCCTGTCCGGCGTTGCGGACAGGGCTTTGGGAAGACAGAGAAGGGGTGAGGCTACAACTCGTAACTTTTCAGCATACGCTTAATTCTGTTGGAGACAAAATCAAATGTGCCACCGCAACCAATCGCGTATCTCATACTGATTTCTGAAAGAATGGCTAAATGATCATCCATCCGACATTCCTGTTTAGGCACGCCGAATCCTACAAAAATTATGATATTGTTCTTTTTATAATTTCTACAATCTGTTTACCCGTAGTGCCGTCCCCATAGGGATTAACCGCATTTGCCATATCTGAATATATTTGTTTATTATCAAGCAATTCTTCAATTGCAGAAACAAGACTATTATATTGAGTACCGACAAGTTTAGCCGTACCGGCATCAACTCCTTCCTGCCGTTCAGTTACATCCCGCATTACCAGTACCGGTTTACCCAGGGCTGGCGCTTCTTCCTGGATACCCCCGGAATCAGTCAGGACAAAATATGACTTTTCCATGAGCCATAAGAGATAGGGATAATCCAGGGGTTCAATAAGAAATACATTATCCATATCCTTTAAAATACGATTAACCGGTTCGCGGACATTGGGATTGAAATGCATGGGATAAACAAATTGTATATCTGGATATTTTCCGGCAATATATACGACAGCTTTACAGATATTTTCAAAACCATCACCAAAGCTTTCACGGCGATGCCCAGTCATCAGAATTGTCCGTTTGGAAAAATCCATGAACGGGAAAAATGCCCTATATTTATTTTCATCTTCACATTTGATTATATCCAATCCTAAATGTAACGCGTCAATTACAGTATTGCCGACCATATATACATTATTTGTTACACCTTCATTTTTTAAATTTTCAACCGCCCTTTTTGTGGGCGCGAAATGATAGTCTGCAATATGCCCGGTAATAATGCGATTTATTTCCTCAGGATAGGGAGAGTATTTATTACCGCTCCGCAGTCCCGCTTCAAGATGTGCAACAGGGATTTGCCGGTAAAAACCAGCTAAAGCTCCAGCCATGACCGAGGTTGTATCACCCTGCACAAATACCAAATCAGGAACCGCTTTCTCTAAAACATCCTTCAAACCGATTAAACAACGGGCGGTAATATCAAAGAGTGTTTGATTAGGAGACATGAGATTAAGATCGTAATCACCCTTTATTCCGAAAAAAGTGTTTATTTGATCGAGCATTTGACGGTGCTGTCCGGTAAGACAAACCTGAACATCAAAACAATCGGTATGCTTCTGAAACTCTTTAATGAGTGGAGCCATTTTTATTGCTTCGGGCCGGGTACCGTAAATAGTTAAAATCCTAGTCTTTTTCATGTACTCACTCCGTGATATGCTTTTAAGGTAAACACTATATTGTTCCACATTCTGCCGATTTTTGAAGGATCTTTGAACAGCCGGTGCAGCCATTCAATGCCGAGTCGACACATCCATTCCGGCGCGCGCCTGATAGTCCCAGACAACACATCGAACGAACCGCCAACCCCCATAAAAAGCATACAAGGTAATTCATTCATGTATTTGAAAATAAAATTTTCTTGATTGGGTGTGCCTAGCGCAACAAATAATATGTTGGCCTTAGATTGTGTTATATCCTCAATAATATCAGCGCAGTCATTGATGTTAAAATATCCATGATGGTAGCCTGCAATATTCAAGTTAGGATATTTTTGTTTGATAATCGGTATCAGTGTATATATGACGGCTTCCCTTGCCCCCAGAAAATACACCTTTTTATCCGTATTTTGATACGCATCCAGCAACAGTTGCATAAAATCTATACCCGCTATTTTTTGCGCAGTTTTCACCTTTTTCTTTATGGGGCGATAGACGCTTATACCATCAGGGATGATGATATTTTCTTTAGCGGCAAATAATTCATATGCCGTTTTATCCTGCAAGGAATATTTTAAAACTTCTGCATTACCGGATATGATATGGATTTTCCCCGTATTGTACTTTATATATTCTAAAAGTTTTTTTTCACCATCAATATAGATGGGCAAGTTGAAAATAGTATGCATTATAATTAAGCGATTCCTAGTAGAAAAGAATATCTATCTCAAGAAACCTTGAGCAAAATGTTTTGCGGCCTGTTCTTCCATGGGAGGTAACTTCATATAATCATCATACAAACTTGATAAGTATATATCATAATTTTGAATGGCTTTGAAATAATATCCTTCAAATTCAATGTTTCTATGTTTTTTGAAAAGACTCACAGGATATATTTGTTTTTCCGGTTCGTAACCACATAATTGACATACATAAAATGAATCGGTACATTTATATTTCTTAATTAAATTTCTACTCAGTGCGCCAACTGTTTTAATTGAAACAGGTTTAATAAAAAACTTGATAAGACGATATACAAAATGGTTGAATTTATCTCTTTTCTGACCATATTTTTTTATAAGCAATAATCCGCGTATAATCTTAATCTTTTTACTATAATTATATATATTCTTTTTAATATTAAATCCATCAACAGGAAAAATATCTACAGCTATGCCAAATCCATTGTCAACGCCATATTCATATAATATTGTCCTCGTATCATAAACTTTTGCGAATAAAAATTCCGTGCTTTTATCTGTTTCGTAACATTGAATTTTATATATTCCTGATTGATTGTTAAATAATTTTATAAATTTTTCGTAGTCATGGCGAAGCATCATTATATCAATATCATCATCCCATGGAATAAATCCTTTATGACGTACTGCTCCAATTAATGTACCGCCATCAAGCGAATATTGAATATTATTTTCTTGGCAAAACTTATCGATGAAAATAAGTATTTCCAGGAGAAGCGCTTTAAGCTCGGCTGATGTTAATTCCCGCATAGAAAACTACATTCAATTGTCATTCAATTTGAATTTTTGATCTCCTTTACGAAGCTAAAGACAATTAATAGTATAATAATTGAGAGTGGAAATGCGGCTAAAATCGAAATTGTCTGTAACATACCCAAAGTGCTTTCCGACCAAATAAGTGAGATCGGCAAAATAATGAAAACAAGTGCCCAGAATATGCGGAGACTCTTTTCCGGTTGTTCGTCCTGCTTAAGTTCCTTTCTGGAAAAACCAGCTACCACTAAAGTTATTGCGTCGAAAGTACTGGCATAGAAAGCTACCATCGCCAAAACCAGGAGAATCAAAACAAACTCAGTATATGGCAGATGATCAAATAATCTCAGGATTATATCTGCGGGCGAAGCCCCGATTTTAAGCATTGCTACCGTGTCTACATTGCCAGACACCTGCTGGTAGAGGCCAAAGTTACTGAACACTACAAAAGAAGTAAAAGTCCCGGCTATACCATAAAAAAAGGCGCCAAATATCATCTGCCTGATTGTTCGACCTTCGCTTATTTTAGCGATAAAAAATGGCGTGGCCACAAACCAAGCAATCCAGTAAGCCCAATAAAAAATAGTCCAGTCTTGAGGAAACCCGGAAACTCCATCGCCGGTAACACGTAACGGATCAGTCCAAGTCGCCATGCCGATAAAATTCTGGACCATGTTGCCAATACCAGAAATACCGCTTTCAATAATAAATTGGGTCGGCCCGGTAAAAAACACATAGAGGAACAGAGCAGCAAAAAGGATGACACAGATTATAGCTAATTTCTCTATAAATTTCATGCCCCAAAGGACTGCGACGGTAAATATTGCACCGATAAATAAAAGAATGACAATAGTCAATCCTTTTCCAAGAGTAAGCCCCAATAATTTGTTGATTGATCCGGCGATAA
>BNUV01000121.1 GCA_025997615.1 Spirochaetia bacterium | reverse complement strand
TTCCTTTTTGTTCCGAGGCGCTCCCAGCTTTATAGGAATATGTTACTTCCGGCGTCGTCGCAAAACCGATATTCGCACCGACGGAGAAAGTATCGCCCAGTTTCAACTCGGGGGCCACATGGATGTTAAGTGTAAACCCGTTTTCAAATGTGCCTTTCGCTGTATCGATAATAGGAATTCCTTTTCCGGTATACTCGAGAGAACTACCGAGATTAATGTCAACCCGGCCCATAACGGAGAAGCTGTCGAGTGCATACCTGGCGCCGAGGGCTATCTTGAGGGACTCCTGATAAGTAACGTCACTCTTTATGCCAACAACTTCATCAGAACTTTCGACCGGTAAGTAATACGTTCCACCCACGTCAACGGTAAGCCCTCCATGCCGGTATAGGCGAAGGCCAGTTGGAAAAACCGGTTGGCTGAAACTGTAATATCGTCCGGATCAAAAGAAGGAGAAGCAAAAGCGGCAGCGATGGCGCTCGTGCTTATTGCGGCGGGACCACCGACATACTGCGCCCGTACCAGACCGACGTCCGCGATCTCGTAACCGGCGGCTACCTGGATGCTTTCGTAAACATCGTACGCATCGTTGAGAACTATGCCAGTTAGGCCACCCGCCCCACCAACACCAGCGCCTGCAAGGTCTTTAACCATGGCGCCGATGAAAAGCCCTTCTACCGGGGTAGCGCCGAGCAGGAAGCCAACGGCTTTGTTATTGCCAGCGACGCTTGGCTGGAACCGCTTGAAAATGTCATCTTCACCGCCTGAAGGAAGGGTAAACTGGTTTAAATCGCCGCCATCCCCGATTTTGCCGCGGAGGACATCTTCGTTAAACTTTCCAAGGGAAAGCTTAATCTGGGAAACGGGTTTCGCCCATATATAGGCAAAATCGCCAATGGTGACGGAATTCCCATTATCTATTTTTAATTCACCCTTGAAGCCTGCGGTTTCGCTGCCGGTGCTTTCTATATTAATCCCCAAACTCGGCTGGCCGCCCCAAGTTACACCGACACCAGCCAAACCCTGCGAAGCAGTCGCATCCGGATCGACCAACTGGAACGGCACAAACACCGCATGGCCCCCAACACCAACTTTAACGCTGGCTTCTTCCTGGGCGAAAAGGCCCCCCGCCGTAGCGAGGATCAAAAGAACAACGAGAATCTTCTTCATTTTAGAAAGATAGTTGTAAGCTGCCATTTAATGTTTTATATGATTAGCGAAAGTGTATACAGGATGTTATCTTGCGCGTGATTCAGCACGATTTTTGAAATTAATTCTTAACCGCACAATAAAAAAGAGCCGGGCTTTTCGCGCGGCTCTTAGCATAGATAAGAAGCTATAGCGGGAGCGGATCACTCAATCACAATTTACGAATCTGATCCTCGGTCAAACCAGTGCCTTGAGCGATTTGAGAAATAGATATACCCATTGCCTTCAGCTTTTGGGCAACATCAATCACCCCTTCCCTCATACCCTCACGACGGGCGCGATTATTCGCGGTGGTCCAGTCTGAAAGGGCCATCTGCCTCATCTCGTAGGCCCTCAGCGCTTCCTTGTCGCTTGATACATACGCAGCCCGTTCTTCAGCCTTTCCTATTGCATTGTCCATCTTCACTACCTCCTCCACCAGCTCTCGCGGACTGTCCCGGTCTAACCATGCCAGCCACCGGTGCAATTCATTGTTCTTTATATCTTTCTTCTTCAGTGCCTTGAACTTCGGCATCTCCAGAAAGTGTATCTCCAGGGCATCGGTCAGCAATAGCCCCTTATCCCGGTCTTCCCACAGATGAAAGGTCGTGTGAAAATCTTCACTGGGAAGAAAATCAAAATTAACTATGTTGATGGCCGCAACGTTCGGCAATTCCTCGTAGTCCTGCCCCGCTTCCAAACTTTTGGTGTACTCGCGGCTCCAGTAAAACAGACTGCGGCGATCCATGTTGCCCAGGTTCCGTAACTGCACCTCGATGTTTACCCGGCTGCCGTCTTCCAGCACGGCCCTGAGGTCCAGGATACTGGACTTGTCCCCGATGACTTCGGCGGTAAAGGTCTTGTTTTCCAGGATTTCCACAGAGACAAGCCGGTCTTTCCCGGCGCCTCCTCCGCGAAGGGGGCTCTTGAGAACGGCGTTCAGAAAGCCGAGAAGCTGCTCCTCGTCGCCTTTTTCCCCCATGACTTTGAGAAAGAGGTAATCGTTGAGGGGGTCGAGCCGGTCTGCGGGTTTGGGTGCGGCCGGAGGCGTCTGTTCCATAGTTCAAATATATCTTATTCGGATGATATTGGGTAGAGTGTTTACGCAAAAAAAGGCCGTCTATAACCGGACCCCTGGTGCCCGGTTTTTTATTGCCCCGGAATCTTCAGGTCATCCACAGCCTGTCCTCTTGACCGTAAGAATTGATGCTCAAGAGTATTTGCGTTCCCGCCTACATTTTTGAACTCAAATTTAAGCCCATTTACGATAGCATCATATTTCGCTCCCGGCTCACTTCTGCTTTCAGGCGCAAGGTAAACCGCGCATCCCCAATCGCGTAATATTTGGGCGTCTCTTATTTCGTTTTTATAGTTTATTTTCTCCCCAATAGGCCTGCGGGGGGAAAGATATATGCCGGTCTCGACCTCGATCCATTTTTCCTCGGGGAAAAAACGATCCGCAGCATCTTTGGCATTTTTTGCGTTATCCTGCCGAAGTCTGTCCATCGCTCAGTCTATCGTGTTGGAGAGATGTTGGGTAGTGTATATGATAAGAAGGCCGTCCCAACGGACGGCCTTCTTTATCCGGACCGGAGAACCGGCCCGGATGCTAGAACGTGAGAACCCAGGGGTTCTTACAGACTGTAGGTCCAGATGATGGGTACAGCCAGTTTGAAAGCTTGCGCTTTGGCAACTTTGTTGAGATCGCCGTCGTAGCCGTCGCCGCCCAATGGGATGGTGGTGGCAAGACCGATGGAGAAGTTACCGCCGCCAACAGATTTGTGGTATGAGGCACCGAGACCAAGGTCCATGTGTCCATTTTTCACTTCAGTGCCGCCGGCTTTTGAATTGCCGACAAACCCAAAGGAAATATCAGCAATTACTTTACCGATGTCGCCGAGGCTGTAGGAGGGTTCAACCGTTACATCAATCTTGACACCAGATTCTGCTTCAACTCCGCTGATTTCACTCTTTCCGCCAATTTCGGCGTCCGCGTAGAAATAAACCCCGAGGTCGGCAGCGGTATAGTTTGCACCAGCGGCGATGACGATAGGCGCCTGAACGTAATCATCTTTGCCTAATGTGCCATAATAAGTCCCTGTATCCTCGATTTCTTTCGCGGTAATCTTCAGCGGGATTGTCGCGCCGATATCAAGGTTCAACCCTTCCACTGCGGTAACGTTAAAGGCGAGCTGGAACTGGTTGTAAGCTTTCACAGCATTCGGAACTACATAGCCAGTACCGAACTCGAAACCGTCTTTGCCGTATTTCCCGCCGATGAACTGGGCGCGGGCAAAGCCGATACCGTCAATGGTATAACCAATACCGTACTGCCCGGTGGAGAGAATATCGCCAACGGCGTTCTTGTCCTGGGGTACATCACCGCCATAAGGCATATTTTCACCCAAAGAAACGTGAATCTGGAGGGCTTCAATGGGGACGAGCTTTAAGTGGAAACCAAATAAGTCGGATTCAAACCGGGTGAAAATCGTGTCTTCACCGCCAGTCTTTGATCCCACGATAAAGTTTTCGTTCGCCCCGCCGATTTTACCGCGAAGGTCATCAACCCGATACAGACCGCCGGTGAGGGTAAGAATATCGCCGAAGGGCTTTATCCACGCATTGGCCGTATTATCATTAATTGCCAAATAGCCACCGGGGGCATTGGGAATGATAGCGACATTGAATCCGATAACGCCTGACGCATCGGAGCCTGATACCGAAAAGCCCACCTGGGCCTGGTAATCCTCCGTCCACCCCGGACCGGAGCCTACGCCCACGTAGTTCTTGGTATCACCGGGGTCGCCTTCCACATCCTGATTACCCTGAATCACCAAAGGCGCCCAGCCTGCGCGGCCCCAAGCGCCAATCTTAATTCCGCCCTCATCCTGGGCGAAAAGGCCCCCCGCCGTAGCGAGGATCAAAAGAACAACGAGAATCTTCTTCATTTTAGAAGACGGGGATATGATGCTTGACGGGGAAAAAGTGGGGCAATATAATAAAAGATAATATGGATAACTTTTTGGAGAAAATAGATAGTATTAGGGAATCCATCCTCAAGTATGTGTCGGCAAAATATGTATATTTATTTGGTTCATACGCATACGGAAAGCCGACAGAAAAAAGCGACATAGATATATATATTGTGATTCCGGATAATATATCAAATATATCAGAACTTTATGGAAAAATAATTGGAGATTTGGGTGATAAGAATATATATTTTGTTGATTTGTTATTGAGCAGGGAAAGTGTGTTTAATGCAAGAAAAACAAAAAATATCCTTGAGGAAACGATTGTTGAAAAGGGCAGGATACTTTATGCACACTGAGGATGTAATTGAATGGTTAAGCATAGCTGATGATGATTTTGATTCGGCAAAAATACTAAATGAATCAGTCCGCAAGCATTTTGAAATTATTTGTTATCTTTGCGCTCAAGCCGTTGAAAAGTATCTGAAAGGGTACCTGATATGGAATGATATTATACCTGAAAAAACACATAATTTAGCCTATCTGAATAAACTGTGCGCTGAAAAGGATAAGGTTTTTGAAGATATAAAAACAGAATGCGGCATTTTAAACAGATTTAGTAACGATGTGCGTTATCCGCATAAATACGAAGTAGATGAAAATGATGTAAATTATTCTCTAAGCGCAGTAGAAAAAACAAAAAATCTAAACCCGTTAATGAACATAAGAAAAAATATCAATATAGCATAAGGGAGTCGATAAAAACCCGGCTGGGTTTCAGAGGTTTCGGAAATCGTTTATAAAAAAGGGCCATGCTTTTGCATGGCCCCTTAAACATCCTTAACAGATTACCGCAGAATTAGAAGCTATAGGTAAGGATGACAGGAATGGAGAACAGGAAATTTTTGCCGTTGCCCTCGGTGGGGAACTGGAAGGCAAGACCGCTGGAAATGTCGCCATTGCCCAGGCCCATTTTTGCAAAGAGACCGGCGCCGAAAACAATTTCCGAATCCACAGTGGTGGTAGTGGACCCAAAAGTTGTCTTTACTTCCGGTGAGAGTCCAAGACCGATATCGGCGATGACGGATACGGTGTCGCTCAGCTTATATGCAGGGGTAACATGGGCGTTAAGTCCAAACCCGTAGTCGATTGAATCATCATCACCAATTTTCACACCTCCGCCGATTTGAGTATCAATGCGGCCTACGATGGAAATGTCACCGGAATCAAACGAGGCGCCGAGGGCTATCACTATGGGATCCTGATAGGTAACTTTTGCTGCCCCTGTCCCTTCTTCAATCGGCAGGTAATACTTGCCGCCGATATCCAGGGTAAGTCCTTCCATGCCGGTGTAGGCAAAGGCTAACTCAATCCGCCGTGCATTTGATGTAGGCTCCGCATCACCATACGCCACCAGAGCCGCAGTATAGGCCGCCGTATCAAATGTCCAGGTGGCAGGAACAGGAGTAGGAGTAGGAGGAGTAGTAGGAGGTGTCAGTTTCCAAAATTTACTAGCATCCGGTGCATCCGGTCCAGTTACTTTGCCGGTATTGCCAACGAACTGCGCCCGTACCAGACCGACACCTTCGATGGTATAACCGACCGCTATCTGAGCCTTCTGGAAAACGTCTTCCGCTTTGTTGCCACCAAGACCTCCACTAATTCCCGCACCGGAAAGATCCTGGATCATCGCACCAAGATAAAGGCCTTCGATGGGTGTAA
>BNUV01000120.1 GCA_025997615.1 Spirochaetia bacterium | reverse complement strand
CCGGAAGCTTGCGGAGAATTCTCAGGTGCAGTCAAAAACCATCAGCGCAGTGTTGAAGAAAATCAAAGGATCCATCGACAAGATAACGGTGGCCACGGACAATGTGTTAAACAAATTTGAGGCTATCGGCGGCGGGGTAAAGACAGTTGCCGATCAGGAAGAGAATATCCGCAACGCCATGGAAGAACAGGGCCAGGGCTCAAGGCAGGTTCTTGAATCCGTCGGAGCGCTCAACGAGGTCACCCGGATGGTCAAAAACGGTTCCGCCGATATGCTTGTGGGGAGCCAACAGATTATCGCCGAAGGAAAAAATCTTGAAATGTCTTCTGCAGAAATCACCAACGGCATGGACGAAATGGCCGCAGGGGCCAATGAAATTTCTATCGCGGTCAGCGAGGTCGATACGCTGAGTTCCCACAACAGGGATAATATAGATATACTGGTGAAAGAAATTTCCCGGTTTAAGATAAACTAATTGGAGGCAGTGGAATAAATCCACTGAAAATAAAATGGTAACTGACAAAAGAATGGCTCTATGGAGACTCATCGGAATAACGGAGCTGATTATAGCGGCGCTGTTTCTGGCCCTGATTGTTTTTTTCGGCGGCGGCGCGCTTGATTTGGGGCAGATTGTCCTGCGTCTGGTTCTCCCCCTGATAGTATATGCGGCACTTTCAACGGTATTGGCCGGCAAAAAGGCGCAGCTTTTCGACCCTGAAAAAATGCGGGACAGCGCTACCCGGGAAATGACCCTCAGGAAACTGGGGGCGGTTCCCCTTTTAAGCCTCATCGTCATCACCCTCTGTTCGCTGGTATTCCTCGCCGTGGTTTTTTCCCTGGGGCGCTATACAGGCATACAGGAGGAGCAGAAAACACCTCTGTTCCTGCTCTGCATTTCCCTGGCCCTCCTCGGCGCCGCCTTTGTCTATGTGCTGGCGGACCGGCTGGTTTCCCAGTTTCTGTCCGGCAATGAGCTTGTTTCCTACCCCCGGGACCTTCGGGAAGGGCGGCAAAGCATCAAACTGTTTATCATCCCTTCGGCGGTAACGACCATCTCTTTTATCTTTGCCATAGCTGTTACCATGCTGGCGAACAGCGGCAGGGGAAGGGCCGTTTTCATTATGGCTGTTCCTTTTCTGCCCACCGTATTCACCCTGGCCTTTGCCCTGAAAAAAAACGCCGATGTTTTATATAAAAGATTAATCGAGCAGCTTGAAAATCTTTCGTCATCGAAAAAAGATCTTACCCGCCGGGTTTCCATTTGTTCGGTGGACGAAGTGGGAACCATCTCGGGAATGGTGAACGATTTCAGCGAAAATATTGAGCAGGGGATGCGGTCGATAAAAAAAAGCCAGGAGGCGCTCCGATCTTCATCGGTAACATTAAAGCAGGAATCATCCCAGATGGCCCTTTCTCTTTCGCAGATCTCAAGTCATATCGAACAGATCCGTTCCCGGAGCGAAGAACAGGCGAAAAGTGCGGACGATTCCCAGGTGGTAGTGCAAAATATCACCAAAAACATCGAGTCCCTGGACAATTCCATCAACCGCCAGAGTTCCAGCGTCAGCCGGGCTTCAGCGGCGGTGGAGGAAATGGTGGGGAATATCAGCTCCATCGCTTCCATGGTGGGCCGCATGATGGAGCATTTCAAAACCGTGTCCAGCGCCGCCGATAACGGGAAGCAAATACAGCAGAAAAGCGGCCTCAAGGTTCAGGAGATCGTTCAGGAATCGGAATCCCTTTTGGAAGCCAACCGGATCATCGCATCTATCGCGGCCCAGACAAATCTCCTGGCGATGAACGCCGCCATCGAGGCGGCCCACGCCGGGGAATCGGGCCGGGGTTTCGCGGTGGTGGCCGATGAAATCAGAAAACTGGCGGAATCTTCCGCCCGGGAATCCGGAAAAATAAGCTCCGAACTGAAACAAATATCCGGCACCATCGGCGATATTGTCAAAAGCTCCGGCGCCTCCGGCCAGGCCTTCGAGGAAGTCACGGGCCGTCTTGCGGAAACCGAAAACCTGGTGTCCGAGGTGAGCAACGCCGTCAGGGAACAGCAGGAAGGGGCGGATCAGGTTTTACAGGCCCTGAAAGCCATGAACGAAACGACCGCCGAGGTAAGCGCCGGTTCCGGCGAAATGAATCAGGGGAACGCGCTCATGCTGGAGGCTATGACCAAATTGCAGAAAGCTTCCCATGAGATTTCCCTCAGCGTTGATGAAATATCCGGCAGCATTATCCAGGTTAATGAGGGCGCCCAAAATGTATCGAAAATGGCGGAAAACAACCAGTCCGCCATCGGCAGCATCAGCGCCGTGGTAGATGAATTCGAAGTATAAGGCGGAGCTTAACAGTCCAAAAAAGTAGCCATCAGGTACAAAAAAAATAGCCATCTGGCACAAAAAAAGTAGCCAAAAGGTCATCGCCTCTTTGCGCATCCGGTGTATAATAACCGCAAACAGAAGCAAGGGCAGGAGACAAAAATGCAATTTAAGGCTTTTGAAGACAACATCGAAGTAAACGGGCGCACCGTTTACGCCTTCGTGGACGGCATGGGGAATTTTAAATCCCTGGGGGAAAAGTACATGAGCGATGCCGGAATCGGGAAAATAAAAAACGGCAAATGGATCTTCGATCCGGAAGGCTGGTATCCCCAGCAGGCATGGCTTGACGGCTTCGCGGCGATTTCAAGGGAAGTGGGGGACGGCATACTCTACAAAATCGGCTGCGCCATACCCGCCAACGCTTTTTTCCCGCCCTGGGTAACGGATATACACAGCGCCATCAGGTCCATTGACATAGCGTATCACTCTAACCACCGGAAAAACGGCAAGGTCCTGTTCGACGAAGAGAGCGGAACCGTGTACGAAGGGATCGGGCATTACGGCTATGAACAGGTACCGGGTAAAAATCTTATTCTCAGCGTGAGTAACAATCCCTACCCCTGCATATTCGACAAGGGAGTTATTACCGCCATGGCGCAGAAGTACGACCTGAAGGCCATTGTTTTCCATGATGATTCCAAACCCTGCCGGAAAAATGGGGCCGAGACCTGCACATATCTGGTCTCATGGTAATCATGAAACGCGGGAAAAAGCTCACGTTAAAAATACAATTAACCCTGTTTTTTATCGTCTTTATCCTGGCGATCTTCGGGGTAGTTGTCGTTACATCGTTCCGGCAGATGAACGAGATAACGGCCATTATCTGCGAAAACATGGGCCTCCCCATCGCGCGGCGCGCGGCGGCGCTGGTGCCAGGCGACGCTTTTGAAAAGCTCTGTCAGACCCTGGACACCGAAGACCCTTTTTATGAGGATGTACGGCTCAAGCTTCTGGCACTGAAAGAGGAAACCAACTGTAAGTACCTTTATACCCTGGATCGTGTAACAGATTCGGGGGGAGAGCTGTACCGCTTTATTATTGACGGCAGCGCTCCGCCGGATGATCCCCTGTTTTCCCCTTTGGGCGCCGAAGAAAATCCCGGCGATTACGAGAAAGCTTTTAAGCTGACCTGGGAAACAGGGGAAAGCCAATACGGCTCTCTGGACGCGCAAACATGGGGATGGCTTATCAGCTCCTATGTTCCCATTTTCAATTCCGCGGGGATTATGGTCGGTATTGTGGGCTGCGATTTTGAGGCGGAACCAATATATAAAAGCCTGTACCAGCAAATAGTTCAGCAGATAATTTTTGCCCTTTTTTTTATTGCCGTAGGCATTGCGGCGTATATATTTTTCCTGAAAACTTTTTCCCGTCAGAATCAGGAATTGCTGAGACAAAAAGCAATATCCGATCTTGCCGCCGAGTCATCGAAATCCCTGCTTGTTGAAATGGAAAAACAGAACTATGTTCTCTTTGAGCTGCGAAACAAAGCCGATGCCGCGTCGGAATCCAAGAGCAGCTTTCTTGCCAGCACCAGCCATGAAATCCGCACCCCCATGAACGCCATTATCGGTATGAGCGAACTGGCCTTACGGGAAGAATTAAGCCCCGCTGTCCGGGAATACATCAGCGGAATCAGACAGGCCGGGGGAAACCTCCTCGCCATAATTAACGATATTCTTGATTTGTCAAAAATTGAATCGGGAAAACTTGAGATTATCGAACGGGAATATGCTTTTTCTTCCCTGGTCAATGATTGCACCGCGATTATCCGTTCAAGGCTTGCGGAAAAGACCCTTGAATTTGTCACCGCTTTTGATCCCGCCCTGCCGAACAGTCTCCTGGGCGACGAGGCGCGGCTGCGGCAGATAATCGTGAATCTTTTAAGCAACGCCGTCAAATACACCAAAGAAGGGAAAATTACCTTTACCATCAAGGGCGAACCGCTTCCCGACTCGCGTATCAACCTTGTCATCGCCGTGACAGACACCGGCATCGGCATAAAACCCGAAGACCTCCCGAATCTCTTCGGGCAGTTTAACCGTTTTGACAGCCAGAAGAACCGCTCCGTTGAGGGAACGGGTTTGGGCCTGGCCATCTGCCGCAGCCTTTGCCAGGCAATGGACGGCGACATTACCGCAGAATCCGAATACGGGAAAGGCAGTACCTTTACTGCGCGGATCCCGCAAACAGTTATCGATTCTTCACCTTTCAAAATAATAGAACAAAGCCAGGCGGCAAGTGCGTTCAGCTCAAGTTTCATTGCCCCTGACGCGGTTGTCCTGGCAGTTGATGATATAGCAACAAACCTCGTTGTGGTCAAAGGACTGCTGACGCCGTACCGGGTAACGGTGCATATCTGCCTGTCCGGGGCTGAGGCAATCGACCTGGTACAGGCGGGACATTACGACCTGGTGTTGATGGATCACATGATGCCGGGCATGGACGGAATTGAGGCAACGGAACATATCCGCGAATTCAACAAAGAAATTCCCGTGATAGCGTTGACGGCCAACGCCATTTCGGGGATGCGGGAAATGTTTCTGGAAAAGGGCTTTAACGATTATCTGTCCAAACCCATAGATGTATCCAAACTGGACGACATTCTGGAGAAGTGGATACCAAAAAAGAAACAGAAGAAGGAAGAAGGGTGGAGTGAGAAATCCTCACCCCTCACCTCTCCTTTCACTATCCCCGGCGTAGACATAACGAAGGGCATCGCCATGACCGGCGGCACGGTTGAGGGCTACAAGAAAGTGCTGTCCATGTTTCGCAAAGATGCGGAGGAGCGGCTTGCCTTGCTGCAAAATGTACCGGAAGAAAAAGATTTGCCGCTGTTTGTCACCCAGGTCCATGCGTTAAAAAGCGCTTCCGGCAGTATCGGCGCCGCGGAAATTTCGGCTCTGGCGGCGCAGCTTGAGGCCGCCGGAAAAGCGGGGGATGTGGCCCTTATCGGCGAAGCGCTGCCCACCTTTGCGGAACAGCTTGCGGCGCTGACGGCGGAAATCGGTGATGCATTAAATGAAGATGCTGCGGACGCGGGGAAAGACCGGGCCGCAGGTGCAACATCGGCGCTGCCGTTTTTGCGGGAACTGCAAGCCGCTCTTGAAGCTCAAAAAGCCGAAACAATAGATCGCATTATGGAGAAACTTGAGCAACAAGCCCTGGATTCCAAAACCCGGGAAGCGCTGGAACAAATTTCCGATCTGGTGCTGATGGCGGACTATACCTCGGCGGCGGTAAAAGCCAGGGAATTGTTATGATCAATATAGAAAAAAATGCAAAAAAGCATCTCCTTATTCCTATTCTCTATTCGGCGGCGGTACTTCTGGTGGTTCTCTTCGTAGTCAATGAATACGCTGCCGCCAGGCGGGGCGGAAACACCCCCCTCCATCGGAATTTGATGGATTATCCGGCATTCGTGCGTTACGGCTTTGATCCGGAGAGCATCCAAAAAATTCCCGACACTTCCGCAGGGCCATGGCAGGATTTCTTTGCGGACAAGGATCATAAGGGACCCTTGCGAATTGCGGAGTCCAGTCTG
>BNUV01000119.1 GCA_025997615.1 Spirochaetia bacterium | reverse complement strand
GGCGGCCACACCACCACTGTAACCCATACTTTTGCCGCCGCCGATTTTGTGGCCTATGTCCCGGTTATCGGGGCTATTACCCTGACCCAGAACGCCACACCCGGGACTCTCGCGGTAAAGGTATACCCTAGCGACATCGATCTAAACCCGCTAACTACTATCATTGACCCTGCCCCTTTTGCGCTGCAGAGCGGCATCGGGTCCAAGACCTACAATTACCTCCTGTTTATACCCGCCAGCGAGCCAGCGCCGTACCTCCGGCTGGTAGCCAACGGGGTGAATACGTCGGCGGCGCAAGCGATAAGCGGATTCCCCGGCACGACGGGGGCCATAACAACGAATTTCACCCGGACCTTTTATGCCATTGACACCACTACCAACAAAACCGGCAACGGAACCGTTACCGCCAAAATCGGCGGCACGGGCGGTACCACGGTGACCGGCGCTTTTGAAGGGCCGGAGATAACCCTGGTTGCAGCGCCGGATACCAACAACATACTCAGCGGTGAAATGAGTATCCTGGGCATTTCTCTGGGATTGACCGGCAACATCCGTACCTTTACCATGCCGGCGGCAGATGCGGCGGTTACGGCGGTGTTTAAGCGCCAGTACACCGTTACCTTTAACAACCAGGGCCACGGGCCGATGACGACTGATCAAACCATTACCGACGGCGAAAAAGCTGCCAGTCCCGGCAATCTTTCCGATATGGGCTATACCTTCGGCGGCTGGTATAAGGAAGCCGCCTGTACCGATGCGTGGAACTTTGCCGCTGACACCGTAGCCGGTAACACTACCATCTGGGCCAAGTGGACGGCGAACGAATATACCATCAGCTTTGACGCCAACGGCGGTTCGGGCACCCCGTACGCCCAGGCCATGACCTACGACACAGCGGCATACCTGGGGCCCAACTTATATACCCGAACCGGCTATACCTTTGCCGGATGGGCAACCACGGCGGGCGGAACGGCGGTCTATACTGATTCCCAGAGCGTGAACAACCTGAGCGCCGTCAATGGCGCAACGGTGAACCTCTACGCCAAGTGGACGGTGATCACCTACGACATCACCTACACCTTCACCGGCGGCACGAACAGCTTAAGCAACCCCGCCACTTACACTTTCGAAAGCACCGCCATCACCCTGCAGCCTCCCACGAGAAGCGACGGTGTATATGAATTCGATGGCTGGTATACGGACAGCGGCTTTACTACAGCGGCGGCTGTTCCGGCAATCCCGGCGGGAAGCACCGGCAACAAGGTCTTCTATGGACGCTGGAAGACCGAGGGGGGTATAAGCATAACCCAGCCGCCGGGCAGTTCGGGCAGGAGCATCACCGCCGACGTCCCGACAACCATCAACTGGTCAAACGGCTCGGTTACATTCAGCATAAACGATACCACCGGGATCTCTATCCCTGATATAAGCTGGCAGGTGAACGGCAATACCAAAGCAAGCGAATCCATCACGGTAAAGCCCAACGAGGCTCCTTACGACTACGGGCTGCGGACAGGGACATACAAGATAACCGTGTATTTCACCCTGGGCGGAGTCAGGTATTCCGAAGAAACCACTCTGACGGTGAACGCCGGCTAAAGGGGAACATAGATGAAACTCGGGAAACGGTGTTTGAGCCTGGTCCTGCCGGTCATACTGGCGGCCCTTACCGCCTGCAGCAACCCCCTGATGCCGCCCATGAAATCGGGCGCAGCCCTTGATACTGCACCGGGAGGGAATATCCCGGCAGGTATGGGGGCTTTGACGATGAATCTGTGGGCGGAAGGGCAGGCGCTGTCCGTTATTCCCACCTTGACCTTTGCCAAATATGTGATCTCTTTTTCTGACGGACCGGATTCCGTCTCTCCAATCACGATAACCGCAGCTTCCCACACGGTTTACCTGCTGCCCGGAACCTGGACAGTCGGCGTGTCGGCCTATACCGATGATGCTTGTACCGTCCTGGCCGCCGAGGGCTCCGCTCCGGTTACGGTAACAGCGGGCATAGCCGCCTCGGTAACGGTGCAGCTGGGCTTTCCGGCAAGCGGAACCGGAGAGCTTACCTACACGATGACCTTCCCCGCCGATAGCTACAGCACCACGGAACTGAAGGTAACAAAGATGGGTGAGAGCAGTACAGCCCATTCTAATACCGCCTTTACCAGCGGATCCCCATCCCATTCCATGTCCGGTTCCACCAGCCTGGACGCGGGGGCCTATATGCTGGCGGTTAAACTGACCAATGATACCCAGAAGCACACCGCCTATTGGGAGACCGCCGTGCATATCTACGGGGGCCACACCACCAATGTAAGCCATACTTTTGTGGACACCGATTTTGAGGCCTATGTCCCGGTTAAAGGGACTATTACCCTGACCCAGAACGCCGTACCCACGTCCCTTTCGGTAAAGGCATACCCTGATGCTTCCGATACAAGCCCGATAGGCAGCGTTACCCCTGTCACTCTTGCGGTGGATAGCAGCACCGGGGACAAGACCTACAATTATGTCCTGTTTATATCCCCCACCCAAACAACGCCGCACATCAGGCTGGAAGCCAACGGGGTGAATCTTTCGGCGGCGGAAGCGATAAGCGGATTCCCCGGCACGGCGGGGGCCATAACAACGAATATCAGCCAGACCTTTTCCGGCATCGACACCACTACCAACAAAACCGGCGACGGAACCGTTACCGCCAAAATCGGCGGCACGGGCGGCACTACGGTGAGCAGCGCTTTTGCGGGGACGGCGATAACCCTGACTGCGGCGCCGACCAACAGCGCCTACGTACTCAGCGGTGATATGACCATTACGGGCGGTACTCTGGATGGGGGAAGCGGCCTTACCCGCACCTTTACCATGGGGACGGCGAATGTGGTGGTTACGGCGGCGTTTGTACCCGTGCGGCCCGTCATCAGTGTCCCGCCCCTGGGGGGAACCTACGGCCTGGGCCAATCCCTGTTCGTAACGGCGTCCCCGGGCCCCGGCGACACCGGGCCCCTGACATACCAGTGGCAGGAAAGCACCGACGACGCCAACTGGCCCGACTTTATTACCGGCGCGACAAGCAGTACGTATGCTTCCCCTACGGCAGACAACTATTATCGCGTGGTAGTTACCAGCAGCAACAACGGCGGTTCCATTACCAGCAACTCGGTGCGGATTACCGCTTTTAAGACTCTGCAAGAGCGCGTAGCCGAGGCCAACACCGCAGGCGGTACGCGTACCCTGCTGGTCTACCAGAATGAGGAATTCGCCGGCGGTTCAAGCAACATATACGGTGCCGGTACCAATATAACTATCAAGAGCGCCCGGATAGCCGATGGAGCGATTTCCGACGAAATCAAAGAAATCCAGTTGAGCAGCAGCAGCAGCGGCTATATGTTCAGCATATATAACGCCAGCGCCCTGACTCTGGAGAACATTACCCTCAGGGGCCTTACTACAAACACCAATACTTTGGTGAATGTAAGCTCCACCGGAACCTTCACCATGAACGCAAACACGACCATCACCGGCAATACGTACACCACCGGTGACGGCTTTGACGGCGGCGGGGTGAAGGTCAGTGACACCAACACCACCTTTACCATGAACGGCGGGACCATCAGCGGCAATAAAGCCTCCAGCGGCGGCGGGGTGTATGTCGGCAACGGCGGGACCTTCACCATGAACGGCGGGACTATCGGCGGAACGGGCGACGCCAAAAACCAGGCCGTCCAGGGCGGCGGGGTGTTTGTCATCGACTCCATCAGCCAGTTTAGCATGAGCGGCAACGCGCAAATCATAGGCAATACCGCTACCACCTACGGCGGCGGGGTGCATGTCGCCGCCGCCTTCACCATGAGCGACAATGCGGCCATCAAAAACAACACCTCCACTAATAGCGGCGGCGGGGCGTATGTCAACGGTTCCGGCATCACCTTCACCATGGGCGGCACTACGGTCATCAGCGGCAATACCACCACCGGTACCAACAGCTCCGGCGGCGGGGTGTATGTCGGCGGTACCGGCAGCCAGTTCAATATGAGCGGGGGAACCATCAGCGGCAACGAGGTCATCGGCTCAAGCGCTTACGGCGGCGGAGTGTATATTGCCGGCTGCGCCTTCACCATGAGCGGCGGGACTATCGGCGGGACGACTCCCGCCGACAAAAACAATGCTATTAACGGCGGCGGCGTGTATGTCTACGGTTCCGGCAGCCAGTTTGGCATGGGCGGCAGCGCGGCCATCAAAGGTAACACCGCCAGCAGTAATGGCGGCGGGGTGTATTTCGAATACGGCACGACCTTCACCATGGCCGGCGGGACTATCGGCGGAACGGGCGCCGACAAAAACCAGGCAGGCGGCAGCGGCGGCGGGGTGTACTTCTCCGGCACCGGCAGCACCTTCACCATGAGCGGCACTGCGGCCATCAAAGGCAATACCGCCGCCAACGGCGGCGGGGTGTTTGACGAAGACGGGACCTTCACCATAAGCAACACTGCGGTCATCAGCGGCAATACCGCCACCAACGGCGGCGGCGGGGTATATGTCGTCGGCGTAGACAGCGTCTTCACCATGAGCGGCGGGACTATCGGCGGAATGACTGACACCGAAGAAAACACGGCCGTCAACGGCGGCGGGGTGTATATCGCGGGCGGAGGGACGGAGCCCCACACCATGAGCGGCACTGCAGTCATCAGCGGCAATACCGCCACCACCAACGGCGGCGGGGTGTTTGTCGGCAGCGGGACCTTCAACATGAGCGACACTGCGGCCGTCAGCGGCAATAAAGCCAACAGCAGCGGCGGCGGGGTGTGTGTCAATGTCGGCTCCGGAACCGCCGCCTTCAACATGAGCGGCACTGCGGCCGTCAGCGGCAATACCGCCAACAACAGCGGCGGCGGGGTGTTTGTTACTGCCGGCTTCGGAACCGTCACCTTCAAAATGAGCGACACTGCGGCCGTCAGCGGCAATAAAGCCAACAGCATCGGCGGCGGGGTGTATGTCCTTGGCAGCACCTTCACTATGAACGGCGGGACTATCGGCGGGACGAATAGCGCCGCCAACGGCGGCGGGGTGTATGTCGGTGACGAAGGGACCTTCGCCATGAGCGGCAGCGCGGCCATCAGCGGCAATTCCGCCACCAGCAACGGCGGCGGGGTGTATGTCCTCATCGGGACCTTCACCATGAGCGGCGGGACTATCGGCGGAATGACTGACACCGAAGAAAACACGGCCGTCAACGGCGGCGGGGTGTATGTCGAGGCCGGCGGGGACTTTACCATGGACAGCAGCGCGGCCATCATCAGCGGCAATACTGCGAGCAACGGCGGCGGCGGCGTGTATGTCTTGGACAGCAGCACCTTCACCATGAGCGCCGGGACTATCAGCGGCAATACTGCGAACACCAGCGGCGGCGGAGTGTATGTCGCCGACAACGGCAGCACCTTCGCCATGAGCGCCGGGACTATCAGCAGTAATACCGCCACCACCAACGGCGGCGGGGTGTTTGTCACCGGCTCAGGGAGCTTCACCATGCCCACCGGCGGGACCGGGACTATCAGCGGCAATATCGCCACCGGCAACGGCGGCGGGGTGAGTGTTGAGAGCGGAACCTTCTTCATGTACGGCGGGACTATCGGCGGGACGAATAGCGCCGCCAACGGCGGCGGGGTGTATGTCGCCAGCTTCGGCAGCACCTTCAGCATGAGCGCCGGGACTATCAGCGGCAATATCGCCACCGTCAACGGCGGCGGGGTGTATGTCGCCGGCGGAAACTTCACCATGTCCACCGGCGGGACCGGGAAGATCGGCGGAGCGACTACCGCCGACGGAAACCAGGCCGTCAACGGCGGCGGGGTGTATATCGCCGGCGGAATCCTCTCCAAGAACATCGGCGGCGAAATCCTGAACAACACGGCGAGCGGCATCGGGACTCAGGCGTACAGAGAGGCCGGAACTCTGCACAAACGGGATGCCGGCGTCTTTACAGGTCAAGAGCTGTTCAGTGTCAACACCATCGAAACCGGCTGGGAGTAAAAACAGAGAATGAAGCAGCCCTGGGAGTGCCGGGCACGCTTATAACAGGAGGTTCCTTTGCATGAAGACATCAAAATCACCATCCCCCGCCTGGGGCATCT
>BNUV01000118.1 GCA_025997615.1 Spirochaetia bacterium | reverse complement strand
TTTCCACCGCATAACCGGCGACACGGTTGACATGGGTGCCCGTTTCTTTCGGGTCCCGCAGCTCCGACATCCTGATCATCCGGAGGATCATGGCCCGGTTAATGTAGGCCCGCTGCAGAACCAACGTAGCGTTGGAGGCGAAATGGGAAATATAAACTTCATCGTCGGCGGAGAAGGGAACGGTGTTTCCGTTTTCATCCAGAGAATTTATCACCTGAATGACCCCCAGGAGCTGTCCTTCTGCGGTCAACAGGGGGATAGAAAGAACCGAACTGGTTTTGTAACCGGAAAGAAGATCATAAGAAGTGTTGTATGAATAGGGCGCATCTTTGGAAATATTGTAAACATCGGGAACATTAACGATCTTTCCCGACAGGGCACAATAACCGGAGACAGTTTTTTCGTCAATGGGCACTGAAAAAACTGAGGTGATAAGCTTTTGGCCGGGCGCCAATTCACCCTGCAGCGTATCATTCTGGGAATATTTAATAACCAGCTTTTCAACACTGGGGCCATTATCCAGCGCCTTTTCTTTTACATAAATAGAACCCGCATCGGCGCGGACCACCTTCCGGGCTTCCAGGAGGATCCGATCCATGAGGAGATCCAGATCCTGAATCTGATTCAGCTCCGAGTCGAGGCTGATGATAGTATTAAGGTAGTCTTCTTTTTCTACCACTGGATTAGCCGTCCTTCCGGCCGGTGCATTTGATAAGGTGATAGCCAAACTGGGTCTGGACTACATCGCCCACAGAACCGGGGGAAAGCCTTTTTACCGCCGATTCAAAGGCCACCACCATCTTCCCCGGACCAAACCAGCCCAAATCCCCCCCGGAAGATTTTGAGGGGCAGGTGGAAAATTCCCGGGCCAAAGATTCAAAAGAAGACCCCTGCTTGACCTTTTTTAAGAGATCGTCCGCCAGGGAACGATCCTTCACCAGTATATGACTTGCCCGCCATTCCATGCCGACCTCCTTCGTTTCTTAATTATGCACTATTTCCGCATTTTTGGCAACAAGGGATTTTTTCCATTCCCCGATTACCTGCTCGTAGGCGGCGATGGTGGCCGCCATGATGATATCCTGAACCTCACCCCGGCCTGCCCAATCGGCGCCGTCCATAATATAGAGATGCGTCAAGACCCCCTCCAGGTCCTGCACCGTGCAGTTCGGGTCCGCCTCCCGGCGGCGTTCCAGCCCCCGCACTTCCTGTTCAAAGGTTTCCCGGTATTTAATGTCCCGCCATTCTATAGCCTGGCCCATCTTAGGGATCTCCATACTGAATAACCCGTTTGATCACCGGCCCTGCACCGGCGGCCAAGGCCCCGAAGCGGCGGAGCATCTTCCGTTCCCGCCGTTCCGTCCAGTTTCCCCGGGAGTCCAGGGTATAATCATAACGGCTTTCCATAAACTCCGCCGCTGTGGAGCCATCTTCCCCGGAGGGGCCTCCACCGCTTAACCGGACAAGCAACCCACGCTCGTCCCACTGAAGGGAGAGCCAAAGCTCGGGGAGAGCGGCGGGATGACGCTCCCAGTACCGGACCTTATCCACCGCCGTATAGATGGCTAAAAAATCACCGGCGGCGCTCTCAAGCTTTGAAACATTGCCGAAACTGTCGTAATAGTACAGATCCAGCACGTCACCATTTTCGGATTCGCCTACCCGGCCTATTACCCGCCGGTGATCCGCCTCGGGGCTTAAAACCGTCTGAAAAAACCCCTTAAACTCACCTTCACCGTCATACCAGGTTTCCGTGAAACTTCCCTCCGTCCATTCACCGGCCACAGTGTAAACCTGGCCGTCTTTGGTAAACGTGGCAAGGAAAGATCGCCCGGAACTATATTCGGGAAATTCCAGGATTATTTCCGGATCGGTGGAAATGACAAATCCCCAAAGCTGCCCGATAGGACCAAAACGGGCCCGCACCTGTTCCAGAGCCCCCTCCAAAAGGACCGGGAATTCTTCCAATTGGCGGCGGGAATTCCGGCGGAGGCGGTATTCAACGTCACCCACAGTGACGGTAATGGAGACGGCCCGGCCGGACCGGAGCCTGAAAGCATCGGGGGGAAATTCCACCGGCCAATCGGGGCTCCAAAGGATATCCCCCTGCTCCACCGCCAGAACCAGGGGCAATAGAGGAAAAAAGGGAGCTTTTACCTCGGCTTCTGAAGCGGCTTCCCCGGTATCTACATTCACCGGAGCATCGTCCGCAGCCTGCAGGAGCAATGTGGTGAAGAGTATCAGCAGGAGGGCCGGAACCACAAAACGGAGCATGGGGATATTATAGCGATTTGGCGGCGATGGAACAAGGCAGAAAAACGCGGGGCCGCTGAAAAAACCCAGCTGGCGCCTCTGCGTTGACCAGATGTACTTACTTGATAATCCAATAGAATTATGATAATATTAAGATAAAATTATGCCCTGGAGGACAGGATGCTTCAAATCAGGCCGGTATCCGATCTAAGAAACAAGTTCCCCGAAATTGAGCGAATCGTAAAGGAAGGGGAACCGGTGTATTTAACAAAAAACGGTTACGGCACTATGGTCGTTATGAATCTGGAACAGTATGCAGTACTTACCGATGATATTGAAATCAAACTTGACGAGGCAGACAGAGCGGCGGAAACGTCAACTGTCCGATATACACACCGTGAAGTTTTTTCCCGGCTGAAAAAGAAAATTGGCTAAAAAATACCGTCTGCGGTACCTGCCGCTTTTTGAGCAAGACATGACTGCTGTGCGGAATTATCTTACGGTGAAGCTCCAAAACCCTCAAGCGGCGGATCACTTGGTGGAGGAAACTGAAAGGGCGATACAAAAACGCCTTTACGCACCTGAGTCATTTCAGATTTATCCTTCAAAACGAAAACGTATATACCCTTACTATAGGATTGGCGTAAAAAATTATTCCGTGTTTTATGTTGTTATTGACGGCGTAATGGAAGTGCGTCGTTTCCTGTACAGCCGGAGAAATCTCCAGGACTTACTGTAAAATCCATATAAAAGGTGCCATATGCGTATACTATCAGATCAGTCTCCGGGCGGGGAGCGGGGCCGGGCTGGCAAAAACAGCTGGAGGAACCTGCTTCCGTAGCCCTTGTAAGATGCGCGTTTCAGACTTTTGTTGACAGGAATGATAGAAGATTGCGGGGGATCATGGGGTAATGGCGGTGGAGGGGCAAATGGTCTACTCCAGCAGTGAATTCCAGATCATTTTTGCCAGCCCGGTCCCGCTCCCCGCCGAGGCTGAGCTTGACGAGTGATGGGCTCCGCCGCCAGTTCACCTGAACCAGCGCCAGAAGACCCGCCTGAAAAATTCGTTGATAGCCAGAGAGGCAAAGCTCAGGGGCAGAACGATGGGGAAAAACAGAGCTATGTCCATCTGATTTTGTTGATGAAACCAGGGCAATAATTTCGCGGCGCCGGAGAGGAGACAAAAAACTGCCGCATAGGTCCAGATAATTTTGAGGGCGAAATCCAGTTTTTTCAGGCGGTCATTTTCTTTGGCCCGGAGCCAGAGGATGCTCAGGGGAAAGGCTGCGAGAATCAGGGGATTAACAAAGATGATATTGATATTGTGCCAACAGTAATCATGATTGGTGAAGAAGGTCATGAAAAAAAGCAACAGGCCGGCGATACCGAAAAAGAGACTCGCCAGGGCCTGACTTAAGCCCCAGAGCGTACGGCCCGCGGAGAAACCCCTTTCTTTCAAAACAAAAATGCAGACAAAGATCAGGGCGATGATGATCCCGGTCAAAAGCTCCCGGGGCCATTGTTTGCGGGGCGCTGCCAGTACACCGGGACGGCCCACCGCCTCGTTCAAAATTTCCACCCCGCTTACCAGTTTCCGTTCAACGCCGTTTTCATCGATGTAAGAATAATTCTCTATGCGCGATCCAATTTCTGAAGGCAGAAACATTTCTTCCCAAACCGTGATGGGCGTATCAATATCCTGCCCCATCAAAAAGTTGAGCATCCAGTCGAAAAAGGGGGAAAACCAGGTGTGCCGCCTGACGTGCTGCCGCAGGGTAAAACGGCCCGGAGCCTCGCCAAAACTCTCCTTAAACTGGCCGTCCGTGGCGAGATCCACAATATCCCGGATTCTGGTGGCGCAGTTATCCTTAAAATGATGATAAAAATACTCGGAGTTTTCCGGGCGGATATTCCAGTCCGCAAAATCGAGGACCTCCATCTTTTTGGCAGGAGAGAGGTCCAGTGTGTAGAGTGTAATGTCCCGGTTGTTTTCAGCATAGACATCGTAATTCAAAGCTGCCGGGGAAACGCCACAACTGTATAAGAGCCGGCCAAGGGCAAAATTCACAAAGAAATTATCACTTTCAAAGGAAAAAAGACCGTAATCGTAAAAACGCGCCCGGCCTGTCCGGTTATTCTCAATGACCAGGGCGATATGGCCCCACCAAAAATAAAGCTCGTCCCCCGGTCCCATGACGGCGACCTTTATGGTCAAATTTTCACCGGGGTTTTGTTCACTACCGGAACCCTGGGCGGAAAGAGGGGCAAGGCAATACAGAGCCGCAATAATAAAAAAAAGTTTTCTGCCTGTCATTGGGGGAAAACTTCTTTAAGGGGGATAAGGCAGCCGGGGAGCACCGAAACATTTACCTCATCGGTTTCACCGACAATATCCGGCTCGACAAAGGTATCGTCACTGAAATCGCTTTTTGGAAAGAGCCTGACCCCGAAGGGCGAAACAAAAACCCGGCATGGTTTCCCCCTGAGGAATTCATACAGACGGGCAAATAGAGCCCCGACGACCTCCTGATGAGCCGTATCAGGACTGCTCATCATAAAGAGTTCGCCGTCGATTATTTCGGCACGGACATCCTCGTCCCATTCCAAAACATCGGCGTAGGTATACCAAGACTCTTCCCTTAAAGCATTAGACATCAGCCTGTCAACCGCCGTACACCGCGATCATAACCCCTGCGGCAATGGCGGTGCCGATGACGCCGGCCACGTTGGGCCCCATGGCGTGCATCAGGATGAAGTTCCCCGGGTCCGACTCCAGGCCGACCTTGTTGGAAACACGGGCGGCCATAGGCACCGCCGAAACGCCGGCGGAACCGATAAGGGGATTGATCTTTTCCTTGAGGAATACATTCATCAGCTTGGCGATCAGAAGACCGGAAGCAGTGGCGACAGAGAAGGCCACGAGGCCCATGATCACGATGATGAGAGACGAGGGGTTCAGGAACTTCTCAGGTGTCATCTGACTACCCACACCCAGGGAGAGGAACAGGGATACGATGTTCATCAATTCATTCTGGGCGGTATCGGAAAGCCGCGCCACTACCCCACATTCCCGGAGGAAGTTCCCGAACATAAGGCAGCCGATAAGGGGCGCCGCAGAGGGGAGGAGGAGCAGGGTCAGGATAAAGACGGTTAGGGGGAAGGCAACCTTTTCGGTCTTGGATACCGGCCGGAGCTGCCGCATTTTGATAAGCCGCTCCTGCTTAGTGGTCAGAGCCCGCATGATAGGCGGCTGGATAAGGGGCACCAGGGCCATGTAGGAATAGGCCGCCACCGCAACCGTCGCCAGGAGGTGGGGGGCAAGCTTTGCCGCAATGTAGATAGTGGTGGGGCCGTCCGCGCCGCCGATGATAGCTACCGAGGCGGCTTCCTTGAGGTTAAAGGCAACGCCGGGCAGGTAATTGGCTACAGAGATGAAGAACAGGGTGCCGAATACGCCGAACTGGGCCGCCGCGCCGAGGATAGCCGTCTTGGGATTGGCGATAAGGGGGCCGAAGTCGGTCATCGCCCCGATACCGATAAAGATGATCAGGGGGAAGAACTCGTTCCCCACCCCGGCTTCATAGATAATATCAAGGAAGCCCGGATGCTGAACTACCTGTTCAACCATCTCGCCGTTTACCACCACATGCTGTATTATTTCCGTCGCCCCCATCCCCGCCAAGGGGATGTTTACAAAGATGGTTCCGAACCCGATGGGAATGAGCAGCAGGGGCTCAAAGCCCTTGATCGCCCCCAGGTAGACGATGAGGAAGCCCACCGCCACCATGAGTAATTCCTGCCAGCCATAGACCGTAATGGGGTCCCCCGCCGGGGTTTCGCCGTGAACCACGTCGGTAATAAAGGCATAGATACCCGTGGTTTCCACGATGTTTTTGAGAAAACTCCGCAGACTTACCTGGGGTATATCCTTGCTGCCGGGGATTATCCCGCCCGGGTTCCTGAAT
>BNUV01000117.1 GCA_025997615.1 Spirochaetia bacterium | reverse complement strand
GAAAGTTTCAGGGAAGCATACGATCTGGTCAGCGGGGGGAACGAACAGGAAGGCCTGTTAAAAATCCGCGATTTTCTGGAACGGTATCCCGGGGCATGGAACGGTTGGTTTGTTTTAGGCTGGGGTTTACGGCAGCTTGGCCGCTGGGAAGACGGCGCGGCGGCTTTTCGCAAGGCCCTGGAACTGGGGGGCGACAGGGCCGACACCCGGAACGAGCTCGCCATCTGCCTTTCCGAAATGGGGGACCTCAAGGCCGCCCGGCGGGAGCTGGAAACGGCCCTGCGATCCGATCCTGAAAGCATCAAAATAATTTCCAACCTGGGGGCGCTGGCCCATAAAAACGGCGATACTGACGAAGCCCTGGGCTTTTTCCGTACCGTCCTGGAGCTGGACCCGGAAGATCCGGTGGCGCTGGATTTTTTAAGCCGCTGTTGAGCTGTCTAAATAGACGAAAAAGCCCCCTTTAGGGGGCTTTTTATCTTTAGCAAGGACAGGACTCGCCTTCCGCCCTTCAACATCCTGTTTCAGGGCTCCAGGCCGGGGTTTCAACCTGCCGGGGCCCTCCTGGCCCCTCCTCCTCCCCTTGGTCAGCGGTTGAAACCCTTCGAGTCCTCCCCCCTGAACCGGAAACAAAAAACCCGTCCTTTCGGACGGGTACTTCTTTTTAGCAAGGACAGGACTCGAACCTGTGACCTCCGGGTTATGAGCCCGACGAGCTGCCAACTGCTCTACCTTGCGCTGATGTTTTTATAGTAACACTTCTTTTTATTTTTGTCAAGCGAATCGGAACCAAAAACCGAAAATACTACAACTTTGTATAGGATTCCTTGACTTCCCGGCAGGGGGTTTCGTGAGCACAAAAAAAGGCCGCAGGACCCCCCGCGCAGGGGTTTTTCAGGGGGTTGGGATCAATTTTTTAAACGGTTCTTGTTAATAACCGGTTGTATCCGTTTTTCAAAACTTTCCGGAACAAAATGGAAATATGCTATCCTGCCCGGCTCCATATCGAGCGTGTAGTCAGTTTTTGAAAAATCAAAGGTATCAATTGCCGCTTGCAATTTTTCCCCCACCGTATCGCTTTCTTCTTCGTAATTGAACGGTCCGTGTTCAAAAACAATGTATTCCTTTTCAGGAACAGTGATAATTTGCATTGGCGGGGGAATTATTCCCCTGTAATTCGCCGGAAGCCGCACCCCATACGCCTCCGCAATTTTCCCGCCGTCTTCGTAAATATGAGCCATTATTTGCCCGGAATACTTGCCGATGACGTTGTCCTTACCGTCCAGTTTTCCTTTTATGCTGTCCAGTAAGCCGCAGACAGTATCGCAATCCTGACCGGGAAATTTTGCCTGCTTTTCCCAAAAGTCAAAATAACCATTGCTCTCATAATTTTTGACGTGCAAAAACGAGTGCGCCTCCATTGTGATAAAATAGACTTTTACGTCTTCCGTGGATTTAACCATTCCAATTTCTCCTATACCCAAAATGTAACGATCAAAAGTATTTATTTTTGTACGCAATACCACAGGCAAAGGATTTTTCCGATAACTTTTGGGGGTTATACCATAGGCTGTTTTAAATGCGCGGGTAAAGGCTTCATGACTTCCAAACCCGTATTTAACCGCAATGTCCAGAAAACCTGCCTTTGTGTCCCGTACTTCAATGAGCGCAAATGCAAGCCTTCTTAGCCGTATGTAATCCCTTAATAGCATACCGGAGAGTTCTTTAAATCTCCTTGTGGTATGAAACTCAGAGTATCCAAGTTTCTTTGAGAGAAATTGTAAAGTCAAAGCCTCATCGTCATGATGCTTTATGCGTTCATCAATTTCATCTGCCACAATTTGAATTAACCTATGCCATTCGTACATATTCTTTCCGACCGTCCATTATAGAATATAAAGGAAAATTTCTTTGCAGATTTGATTTTAGTTGCTTTTTATACGTTTTTCCAGCAGAAGTATATGTACAACAGCCCGGCAGGTGTGGTAAAATCATAGCTATCTAAAGGAGGCACTGAATGGGTATCTATAAAAACTTTACGACGGTAATCTTTTGTACCGCGCCCTGGGCGGATAAAATTACCGAGGGGGACTTGCGGGAGCAGATCGCTTTTTTCCGTAAGTACGTGGATTTTGACAAGGTGTATTTGGAAACCTACCGGAGCATTTCTACATCGAAAGAGCAGATTGAAATGTGCAAACGGGTTTTCGCAGAACACAATATTCAGGTTTCGGGGGCAATTACCACCACCGCAAACGATCTTAACGAGGCGGATAAAAACCGGCAGCGGCTTTTCAATACCTTCTGCTACTCGAACGAGGCCATGCGGAATCATCTTAAAAAAGCAGTGGAATATACCGCCGGCCTTTTTGATGATTTTATCATCGACGACTTCTTCTTTAGCCAGTGCCGCTGCGAGGACTGCCAGAAGGAAAAGGGCAACCGGAGCTGGGAGGACTGCCAGAAGGAAAAGGGCAACCGGAGCTGGGAGGAATTCAAGCTCGCCAAAATGCTTGACGTGTCGGAAAACCTGGTGATAGGTCCGGCGAAGAAGATCAATCCAAAGATTAAAATCACCATTAAATTCCCCAACTGGCGGGAAAGTTTCCAGGAAACAGGCTACAACCCGGGGGTTCAAAAAGATATTTTTGATTATATCTACACCGGCACCGAAACACGGCACCCTGCCCAGACGGATCAACATCTGCCCCGGTATTTAAGCTATTCCCTTATGCGGTACATGGAAAACGCTGCCCCCGGCAGAAACGGCGGCGGCTGGTTTGACCCCTATGAGTGCTACCCCATCGACAGTTATCTTGAACAGGCATACCTGACGGCCTTTTCCCGGCCCAAGGAGATTATGCTTTTCTGCTGGCCTTCCCTGTACAACAACAAGGTTGTTACGCCCCTGGGTTTCCGCCTTAAGCAATTGGACGAGATTCTTTCCCAGGTGGGTACACCCATCGGCGTACCGGTGTATCTGCCCTACGATGCGCAGGGCGAGGATCATCTGGAAGATTATCTGGGGATGCTGGGCATTCCCTTTGAGCTGACGCCGGAATTTCCCACCGGGGGCGGCACGATCTTCCTCACCGTTCAGGCCTTGCAGGATCGGGATATCATCAAAAAACTGAAAGGCCATCTTAATGCCGGGGGCCGGGCGGTGGTAAGTTCCGGCTTTGTGCGGGCTTCCTTCGAGGCAAAAAACGGTATAGAAGAATTAACTTCGGCGCGTTGGCGGGGGCGTTACATCGCCGCTGCCGAATACCACATCACCAAGCCGGGTCCGGGGATGCAGCCCCAGATTCACCGTAATGCGGCGGAAACGGTGCTTTTCCCCCTGCTGGAACACCGAAACAACGCCTCATGGTCGCTGCTTAATGCCGGGGAGGGAAGTCAGCACGGCTCTATCCTTCTTAGGGATACCTTTGGTAAAGGGGAGATGATCACCCTGGCCGCCCCGGACCTGTATTCCAATCTGGAGAAGATCCCCCAGGCGGCGCTTTCCCGAATCCGCAAGGAGTTTCAGGCTGATGGCCCTGCGGGGGCGGTCTCCATCGAGCTGCCCGAAGGAACCGGTGCGCGCTTTTCGCTCTTTTTGTACGACAACAAAACCTTCGGCCTTTATTCATACACCGCCGACGGCTGCACCGCGGAACTGATCCGGGTCATCATTCGTGGAGGGAAAACCATCACCGAGATCCCCGTTACCGGAAATGTCCGCCAGGGCGGCGCCACTTCCGTAAAGGGCGATGAAATTACCCCCTTCTACAGCAATGCAGAAGAAGCGGCCTTTGATATTCGTTTGAGTCCGGGGGATTTCGCTTTTTTCCGGTATAGTTGAGACGGGTTAGAAGAATTTTAACCGCCAAGGAACGCGAAGGGAAAAAGGAAAAAGAAGGTTATTCCCTGATTTTTCTTCCCTTTGCGCGCCTTTGACAGTTGGTAACAGTCGCCATGGGCGCGAAAAATAGCTTTCTGCATCAGGCTATTTTGGGAAATTTTTGTAATGTAACCGGGTTACTTTGACGGGCTTTCCATAAATCCAGTTTTATCTGCATGGCAAGCCAACTTTCTGCGCTGGTTTGGGTAACCGCCGCTATCCTGAGCGCCATTTGCGGACTGCATGCGGTCTTTTCGTTAACAAATTCGGAGAGCGCCTTCCGCGTTATGCCCATCATACCGGCGGCATGGGTAAGCGGCAATTTCAAAGGAACAAGAACATCGTATAGAAAAACGCTCCCCGGATGAACCGGCTTTCTTACAGTTTCCATAAATGCCCCCTTAATGATAGTCCCGATAATCTACGACAAACGCATCCTGGCCTTCAAAATTATCGTGTAACCTCTAAGGTGTCAATCATCCGCATAGGCGTTCCAGGGAGGAAGAGGGGCTTTTCCCCTTCTTTCCTTCAAAAATTGGTGATAGGTACCAATGGGAGTTTCGAGTTAACCCGAAACTCCATGAATTTACTGCCTAGTACTCAACAGGAGTTGACTTGAGTTTATATTTGAAGATTGGGATCCTGCGGATGACATAGAAACCAAAGAAGATGTTGTGGCGATTCTTGAAGTAGCCCTTGAGGAAAAGGACCCCGAATTTCTGCTTTCGGTAATCGGTGACATAGCCCGCTCTAAGGGGATGGCCCAGCTTGCGCGGGAACTGGATGTTGACCGTGCCGGGCTGTATAAATCCTTTTCGCCGGGAGGAAATCCGTCATTTCTCACGGTAATA
Source organism: Spirochaetia bacterium (assembly GCA_025997615.1). GTDB lineage: Bacteria > Spirochaetota > Spirochaetia > Treponematales > Breznakiellaceae > BNUV01. Next base: position 1,624 of record BNUV01000117.1, on the reverse strand, counting down.
AAGGTACTTAATAATTTGGGGTTCGGCCTGAGTATTCATCAAAAGAAGGCCTCCTGACTGTTGGCATAATATTTTCTCCCATATCTGAGTATAGCGGAGTTTAACTATTAAGGGGGCTTTCCCCCCTTCCTGGTGACAGGCGCCACCTGTGGTCCTTTCTTTCTTTCTACTTTTTCATGAAATTTGAAGGCAAAGGGTAAAATAAAGGCTGCCTAGAAAAATACTTCCTAGACAGCCCCTTAATCCGTGGACCCTTTTTTTAGTAATACTGGATTCCGTAGGGGCCAAAGCTATAGAAATCCCGTGGCACTACTTTGATATACACCAAGCCCGTGTAGCCGGTGATTGTCTGCGGGTCAGACCACCGCATGCGCACTTCTTCGAATAAAGGCGTACCGTCATCCTGGTATGCGGAAACTATCACATCAGCTATGAGATCACCTTCGCCTTGACTTACGTTGTCCCACTGAACGTTGTAGGTGGTTCCTGCCACGGCGTTGAAGCTGTACCAGTGAATTGGATCGATGCTGGTTAAGCTGGCCTTTACAGAGGTGGTGCTGATAAGAGGGGTGATGGTGGGTGGTACTATGGAAACCATAATTGCGGCAGACTGCGGGCCGTAGCCGTTGTCATTGTAGGCGGCGACTTTGTAGTAATAGGTCCCCCCCCAATAAAATTCCAAAACCATCAATAAAATAGGTGGCGTCTACATCATCGATTTGGGTATAGGTGGTGCCGTCAGTGGAACGGTAGACCGCGTAACCTTTGGCTCCTATAATACTGCTCCAACTTACCAAGCCATTTGACGAGTTAACCTGTACGTTGGCTGGGGCGCTTAGGGCGGTATCGGCACTGACGTATCCGATTTTGTAGGGCCGGGAGAAATAGCCGTCGCCAGCACTGACTACTACAAGAAACGGATCGCTGGAATAGGGGATTGAGAAACTGGTATTACTACTATCACTGCGTACGATAGCGGAGCTTCCGTTGCTGGGGTAAACGCTAATATACACCTTGTTGTCGCCGCTGGTTTTAGAAAAAATCGCGCCCCCAGCCGGGACGGTCAGCATATAAATGTCGAACTTGTTGGGTACCACTATGCCGCTCTGTTCAACATTTTCCTGCAAAACGATTATGCCGCTGCCGCTGGGGCCTTGCGGTCCCTGAGGGCCGTCCGCTCCATCCTGCCCGGCGGCTCCGGTTTCGCCCTGCGGCCCAGTGGCCCCGGTTTCACCTTTGTCGCCGTTTTGCCCGTCCACACCTGGTGCGGCCAGTATGTCCCACTCGCTGCCGTTCCAGATATACGAGGTCCGGTTGGTCGTGTTATAATACGCCCAATTGGTCTGCGGATTTGTCGGCGCAACGGCAAAACTGCCTTTCCATTGCAGGCCGCCGGCCCCGCCTATCTCCGTGCTGGTCAAATTCTTAGTCCCCAGGTTGGCCGTTCCTCCGGCGCTTACGCTCTGCTGGGTAAGCCACACCGTGGTAAAGCTCCCCTTCATGATGATTATCAGGTAGCCGCTTTGGGCGGGTATGCCGCTGATGGTAAAATTCCCGGCAGAGTCGGTAGCGGCCATATACGAGGTGCCGGCGACAAACACCAGAAAGCCCTCGTTGCCGGTAG
>BNUV01000116.1 GCA_025997615.1 Spirochaetia bacterium | reverse complement strand
CCAAAGGCGTTTTTGCATCCACGATCCAGGGATGAGCCTGAGTGGCGGCGCCGAAAGGATCGGTACCGTCTGCGCAGAAACTGTGCCAGTAAGCCACGGCAAAACGGAGATGATCCTTCATCTTTTTTTTACCCACTACTTTTTCAGGATCATAATACTTGAACGCCAAAGGATTCGTGCTCTTGGGCCCCTCGTATTTGATCTTGCCGATGCCGGGGAAGTATTCTTTTTTTCCCACAAAATAATCCGCCATAGTATCCTCCTGATTTATTTATATATACTGCTAAGCAGTATAAAGGGGACTTAAAGCCCCAAGATACCGTGAATAAACGCCATAGGCTTTGTCGTAAGAAGCAACAGCGGCGCTTTCGGGGTTCACCGTGGAACCGCCTTCCATCAATATATGTTCATCGACCAAAGATTCCAGGGTGATATTCCGGCCCGCAGCATTTTCCAGAGCCCAGAGGGCCTGAACCGCACCGCCCAAGGCCGCCGCCTCGCTGCTGGCGGGCACCCGCACGGGGAGATTCATCACATTGGCGGCGATGCTCTGCCAGAGGGGACTTTTTGCGCCGCCCCCGGTAAGCCGGATTTCCCGGGCCTTAAAGCCCAGGGTGTTAAACCCTTCCAGACCGATTCTCATGCCGAAGATTGCCGCCTCCAGAGCCGCCCGGGCGATGTTTTCCCGTTTGAAGTTGGCGCTGGTAATACCGTTGATGCTGGCCCGGCCGTTGGGTAGATTCGGGGTCCGCTCGCCATTGAAGAAGGGTAATACCACAAGGCCGTCCGCACCGATGGGGGCCTTGGAGGCCTCCGCGTCAAAGGCCCTTACATCCAGGGCGAAAAGGCCCCGTAATTCTTCGGTGGCCACGGTGCAGTTCATCGTACAGAGCAGCGGAAGCCAACCCCCGGAGGATGAACAGAAAGCCGCCAGATTTCCCGTGGGATCGATGACGGGGCTGTTGGAAAAGCCGAAAAGCGTGCCGGAGGTTCCCAGGCTCATGGTAAGGAAGCCGTCCCGCACTGTGCCGGTACCTATGGCCCCCATCATGTTATCCCCGCCGCCGGCAGCCACCACCGCCCCCTCCGGAATGCCGTAAAGCGCAGCGGCCGCGGCAGAAACTTTTCCCGCAGCCTCGCCGGGTTTAATCAGCGGGGGCAGGCAGGCCTTAACCGCCGGATCTATATAATCGCAAACCCTGGCGGACCATTCCCGTTTACGCACATCAAAAAGGGCCGTACCGGAGGCATCACCGTATTCGGCGGTATAAACGCCGGTCAAAAGGTAGTTCAGATAATCGTGGGGTAAAAGGATGTGTTTCAGTTGGGCAAAAAGATCTGGCTTGTGTTTCTTGAGCCACAGCACCTTGGGGGCCGTGTAGCCGGGCCGCATGGGAAGGCCAGTTTCGGCGATAAGCTTATCCTCGCCCCCGGCGGCCCGGGTCAGGTCGTCACATTCGGCGGCGGTGGAGGTATCGCACCAGAGTTTGACATTGTAGATAGCCCTGCCATTTGAATCTAATGGAACAAAACTATGCTGATGGCCCGAAACGCCAATGGCCTGGACGGCGCTTTTAAGGGCCGGATCCAGCTTATCGAAACAAGCCTTGAGGGCCGCATCGTACCATTCAGCCTTTTGCTCCCTGGTGCCGTCATTTTCGGCAATCATGTCCACCGGAATTTGGGCCGTGGCGGCGATGGCCTTTTTTTCATAATCGTAAAGAACTACCTTGTAGCTCTGGGTCCCCAGATCTATCCCGCAAACAATTTTCATAATTACTCCTCCAAGGCCGGAGCCCTTAATATGCCCTCACATTATGTCATTATTTTATAGGCTTATTTTTATTCGTGCAAGACATTTCGCAGATTGAAAACCTGGCCGGTGATTGGTTCGGGATTTACTCTTCCTGTCCGGGGATTCCGTATTGACTGATAAAGGCCGCTACCTGGGTCCGGCTCCGGAGGCCGGCTTTTTTCAGGACCGAGGAAACATAGTTCCGGACCGTGCCGTATTTCAGGCTGAGCTCCTCCGCAATTTCCTTGTTTGAATAGCCCCGGGCGATGGACTTCAAAATCCGGGATTCTGTCTGGGATATGCTGCGGGACAATGGGAACGAATTGCCTTTCCCCTGCGTCATGGAAGTGATATTCCGGATGATCTGCGGGGTAAACAGCGGGCTGATAAAATAACCGCCCCGGAAAATGGTTCTGATGGTACTGGCCAGCTTGTCCATGTCGGTGCTTTTCAGAAGATACCCGGAAACCTTGTTACTGATAGCCAGCCGGATAAACTGTTCCTGATTTGATGAACTCAGCATGATAACAGAGGCATGGGGATATTTCTTTTTCAAAAGGGTGATGACCCCCATCTGGTCCGCCGAATCGTTAATCCCCAAAATGATGACATCGGGGATCATATTTTCTTTCATATTAGCTGCATCGTAGGCATTCCCATACCTCCCGATAACATGAAACTCCCGGAATTCATACAAAAACGAACAAATTTTCTGCAAATCCCGTTCACGATCATCAATAACAATGAGTTTAATCATGGTTTTATAATTATTGGGCAAACCGCTTCTTCGCAAGCCCATTCTCCCGCCTTATGACATCCGTCATTAACTTATGGCGTAGTATTATACTCTGATAGCTTATACAATCATGGGCAAAACGGGGCTTGATCTCTCCCCAATTTGTAGTAGAATAGGAATATGATTGAACGGGTGTTGATAGATACCTTGAATCTCAGGGCTCGGGATTTTGCCCTCAGCTGGAAAGATCTTATCCGCAAGGCGCCGCAGCTCAAGCACTACAACGAATGGGATGATGCCCGGCTGGTGGACACTAATGCCAAGGTTTACGTGATTCTTTCCCGGACCTTAGACCGGGGGCTGGATCGGGCGGTGATTGGGGACTTTTTTGTCCGGATGGGCAAGGAGCGGATGAAGGACGGGTTCCCCGTTTCGGAGGTCATTTACGCGGTGAGCATGGCCCAACGGGCGGTTATCAATTATCTGATGAACGATTTTGTCCTGGACAATACGCTCCGGATGTATCAGGCCATGGGAGCGGTAGAGACCATCGCCGAATTTTTCATTTTAGGCTGTTTTTACCTGACCAAGGGCTTCCTGGAGGAGACCTACACCAACATGAGCAGCCGCGACGCGGTTTCGGAGGAGTTACTCCGGAAGTATTTCAAAGATGATTTCTTCTTTAAAAAGAACTAGGCTTAAACTGAAAGGAACGGCGTTATGGAAGCCCTGGAAACCAAGATCGCTTTTACCATAAGTCTTTTCGGCAAAAATCTGCCCATCACCGAAACGGTGATCGTCTCCTGGGGGGTGATGCTGTTTCTCATCATCGCCGCGCTGCTTTTGACCCGTAACCTGAAAGAGACGCCCTCGGGCCCCCAGGCGGTTCTGGAGATGGCGGTGGAATTTATCAACAACCTGGCCAAAAAACAGTTCGGCTTTTGGGGAAAGTTTCTGGGCCCCTATCTGGGGACGCTTTTGCTGTTCCTGTTGATAGCGAACCTCGCCGGGGTGCTGACGCCCATAGGGTTTAAGGCCTTTGGCCTTGAGTTTACCCCGCCCTTTGAGATTAAGCCCCCCACCAGGGACATCAGCGTTACGGCGGCCTTTGCGTGCCTCTCGATATTTCTGGTTCTGTTCTGCGGCCTTGCGTCCCGGGGGCCCCTGGGTTGGCTCAAACAACTACTTCATCCCATGGCTTTTATGTTACCCTTTAATCTGATGGATTACGGTACCCGGTTGCTTTCGCTGTGTCTGCGGCTCTTCGGCAATATTCTGGGTGGTTATGTGCTCATGAGCATGATCGAAAAGCTGATCCCCATAGGGCTTCCGGTGATCTGTTCGCTGTATTTTGATTTTTTCGACGGCCTGATTCAGGCGGCTATATTTGTATTTTTAACCGGCATCTATATTTCAGAGGCTGTACCAAAAACTGAGGAACTGTAGGAGGTTCATGATGGATTCGCAATTTGTGATAGCGATAGGCGCGGGTATCGCAGTTATTGCCGGTATTGGCGCCGGCGTGGGTATCGGCATTGCCACTTCGGGGTTTCTGCAGGCAATTGCCCGACAGCCGGAGGCGCAGAGTAAACTGATGCCCTGGTTTTTTGTGGGCGCGGCCCTCGCGGAATCCACCGCCATTTACGGCCTGGTAGTTGCGCTGATTCTGATAGGCAAACTGGGCTAACCGCGGAGTTAATATGCTTGAATCGCTAGGTTTTTCGTCCGTTACCTTTGTTGTCACCATAATCAATATTTTCATCCTGTTCCTTTTTTTCCGGGTCATATTGTTCAAGCGGGTGACGAAATTTATGGAGGAGCGGGCCAACAGGGTCCGGGATTCCCTCCATCAGGCGGAAAATGACCGGACGCAGGCAAAAGAACTGCTCGACCAGTACGAAACAAAGCTCCGGGCGGCTTCGGAAGAGGCGGCGGCCATTGTCCGCAAGGCGGAAGAACGGGCCAAAGCGGAGGCGGATCGGATACTGGCGGAGGGAAAAGACGCGGCGGAAAAACTTATCGCCAATTCCCGCAGCCAGATTGAGGCGGAACAGCGGGCAGCCATGGTGGTTTTCAGGACCGAAGCCGCCGCTCTGGTGGTGGCTGCCTCGGCGCGGCTGCTCCGGCGGGAGGTTCAGGCCGGGGACAGCCGCCAGTACGCGGGCCTTTTGCTGCAGGAACTGGGGGACGGCGTCCCTGGGGACACTGTCCCGGGGAATGGCTGATGTTTACCGCGGAACGCTGGGCGCGAGCCTTTACCGGGGTATTGGAAAACGGCCAACCGGAAGATTCTGAAGAAACCGAAGGTTTCCAAACCGGTTTCCAGGCATTGGCCCTGCTCAAAACAGTGGCCGCCCCCCTGCATCACATTTCGGGGCTGTTTTCCGGTACTTCCACTGCTATCCGGCTGGACCGCATGATCCATAGCGCCCTGGAAAAGTCCGGGGCCGCCGTCCTTGGTGCAAAGACCACGGAAACGGTCTGTCATTTTTTGGATCTTCTGGTCAAAAGGGGCCAGTTTCAGCATATTGATGCGGTGATCCGTGAAATCGAACGTATTTTTGATGAAAAAAACGGTGTTTTGCCGGTAAAATTGGAGTCGGCCTTTCCGCTGGATGGTGATTATGAAGCCAATCTTCTGGAAATGCTCAAAACTCGTACCGGCGCCAAGGTTATCCGGCTGGAAAAAAGTGTGGTTCCGGAACTTTTAGCGGGTTACCGGCTGCAAATGGGGGGCGAATCCCTGGATGCAACCTTAAAGACCCAGTTACAGCGGATGACCAAAGAATTAGCCTCGGGAGGCTTATAAATGGCGAATTATGGCGACCTGACCAAGGTTTTGGAGGAGCAGATTGAACACTGGGAAAGCAAGGCCGTTTCCGACTCGGTTGGCTTTGTAACCCAGGTGGGGGATTCGGTGGCCACGGTCTACGGTCTGGATAAGGCGGTCTACGGGGAGCTGGTGGATTTTTCTTCCGGCGCCATGGGGATCGTGCTGAACCTGGAGGAAGGCGGCGTGGGCTGTGTGCTTCTTTCCGGGGAATCCGGGGTACGGGACGGCGAGGAAGTCCGGGGCACGGGCAAAGTTGTTTCGGTGCCTTCCGGGATTTCCCTGCTGGGCCGGGTGGTGAATCCCCTGGGCGATCCGGTGGACGGTAAAGGCTCCTTCACCGCGGAGGCGTATCTGCCGGTGGAATCTCCCGCCGCGCCGGTTATCGACCGGGGCCCGGTGAACACGCCTATGCAAACCGGCATCCTTTCGGTGGACGCCATGATCCCCATAGGCCGGGGACAGCGGGAACTTATCATCGGGGACCGGCAGACCGGGAAAACCGCTCTGGCCATCGACACTATCATCAATCAAAAGGGAAAAAATGTTATTTGCGCCTACTGCGCCATCGGGCAAAAATCTTCTTCGGTGGCGGCGATCATAAGAAATCTGGAAAAAGCCGGGGCCATGGATTATACCTTTGTGGTGCTGGCCTCCGCTTCCGATTCGGCGGCGCTGCAATACCTGGCCCCTTATTCGGCGGTGGCCATGGCGGAACACTTTATGCTTCAGGGCAAAGATGTTTTGATAGTTTATGATGATCTTTCCAAACACGCCGTGGCGTACCGTACCATTTCGCTGCTGCTCCGGCGGCCTCCCGGCCGGGAAGCTTTCCCCGGTGACGTATTCTACCTCCATTCACGGCTTCTGGAGCGGTCGGCAAAACTTTCCGAAAAACGGGGCGGCGGTTCCATCACGGCGCTGCCCATCGTGGAAACCCAGGCGGGGGATATTTCTTCCTACATTCCCACCAATGTTATTTCCATCACCGACGGGCA
>BNUV01000115.1 GCA_025997615.1 Spirochaetia bacterium | reverse complement strand
GGATGTTGCCCAGATAGGCTATGCCGGGATACTGGTTGTATACCGCCGGGCGCTGCCGGTTGCCGCTGGCCTGGGCAACATCGCCCATAGTGCGGCGGAAAACTTCGATTACATCAATACCGGGAGTTTTGATATTTTTGAGCAATTGGCTGGTAAAAAGGCCGTTCCGGCCCTCTCCGTCGGCGGCGGCGCTGCCCGCACCGGTGGCGTACACAATAATACTGTCTGTGGGCTGGTTGGAAACCACCTGTAAGCCCCGGCTGCCACTCCGGCCCCAACTGAAAGGGTTATCACGACAGGCATCAAGCACCACAATGTTGAGTTCGTTGCCCGCCTGGTTTATTTCGTCCAGCATGGCCTGTACCGATACAGCCCGATCGCCCAGATAGGCTTCGCTCCTGATGTCGGCATCCACCGGAATCAAATAATTGATGCCCCCCGATTGAACCCCGTGGCCGGCGTAAAAGAGAAAGCCGTAACTGTTTTTTTCTACCGAAAGCCGGTTTTTAAAGCGTTCTATCCCCTCTTCCATCTGGATTCGGCCGCTATTGATAAGAGTCTCCACCGTAAAGCCCAGCTCTTGCAGCGCCGCCTTCATATCGTTGGCATCATTCGCGGGATTGTTCAACGGCCCAAGGTCCCGGTATGCCCCGTTCCCGATAACCAAAGCATATTTTTGCTGTGCGGCAATAGATGAGAACGGCAGTACCGAAAACAGCAAAACCAAACAGGGTATGGCAAGCTTTTTCATTTCTCATTCAGTCTGACATACCTGCCGGCTTTCTTGAAGTACCCCGTGACGGGATGGTTGCCTTCCCCCGGCGATTGATTCATCATTAAGCTATGCAGATGCCGCCGGAATTTCACCCCCTCATCAATGAATGGTTTATTGAAAAATACGGCAAGCCCACGGCGGTTCAGGAAGCGGCCTGGCCTCTGATTTGCCGGGGGGAACACGTGCTGGCCCTGGCGCCTACGGGGAGCGGCAAAACCCTCACAGCATTTTTGGCGGCATTGTCCCGGTTCGTTACCGGCGATTATCCGTCGGACGAGCTTTCGGTGCTTTACGTTTCCCCCCTCAAGGCCCTGAACGAAGACATCAGGCGGAATTTGCTGGAACCTTTGGCGGAGATCCGCTCCCGGTTTACCGCGGCGGCCCTGCCCTTCCCGGAAATTCGGGTGGATACCCGTTCAGGGGACACGCCCCAGGCGGAGCGCCGGCGCTTCCTCCAAAAACCGCCTTCGATTCTGGCCCTGACCCCGGAAAGTCTGGCGATCATCTTGCTCAATCCCAAGGGCCGCCGCATCCTTTCATCGGTAAAGTACCTTATTATGGACGAAATCCACGCGGTGCTGGGCAGCAAACGGGGCAGCTTTCTCTGCTGTCAGGTAGCACGTCTCTGTCTTGTTGCGGGGGAGTTCCAGCGGATATGCCTTTCCGCCACGGTGAAACCGCCGGAAACGGCGGCGGCTTTTGCGGGAGGGCTCCGGCCCATTCCCGGCGGCGCTTATGAGGAGCGGCCCGTCCGCATTGTGGCGCCGCCATCGGAAAAAGAGATTGATTTCCTGGTGGAATTTCCCGATGCCGAAGAGGCGATTATCCCCGGAAAAAACGACCGTTACGGGCGGCGGTACACGGCGCTCACCGACTATATTTTGGCGCGGATCGTACAAAACAAAACGATACTGGTTTTCACCGATTCCCGCCGCCGGGCCGAACGCATCAGCTATTTGCTGAACGAAAGGGACCAGTCCGGGAAAATCAGTTTTACCCACCACGGCTCCCTGTCAAAAGAGCTCAGGCGGGAGGTGGAAAGCGCCTTAGCTGCGGGGAAACTGCCCTGCGTGGTGGCCACCGCCTCCCTGGAGCTTGGTATAGACATAGGCAATGTGGACGAAGTGATCCTGGCGGGAAGCCCCCAGAGTGCCGCCCAAACTTTGCAGCGGATAGGCCGTTCAGGCCACGGTGTGGGGCAAATCAGCCGGGGAAGGCTCCTGCCTTTTACCGGAATCGACCTTTTGGCCGCCGCCGCCCTGTCCTGCGCAGTGGAAGACCGGGAAATCGAGGAGATCCGGCCTATTGAAAACCCTTTGGATGTGCTTTCCCAGATCATCCTGGCCCTCTGCGCCGAAGAGGCCCGCAACGAAGACGAGCTTTATGCCATCCTGAAGGGTTTTTACCCCTTCAAAACCCTCACCCAGGCGGCTTACCGGGGTGTTTTGGGGATGTTGACGGGCCGTTTTGAGGAAACAAGGCTCCGGGAACTGAAACCCCGGCTCTACCGTGATGCCGAAACTGGCGAATTAAGCGCTCCGGCGGGCACCTTGCCCCTGCTCTATATGTCGGGCGGGGTGATCACCAACCGGGGCTATTATTCCATGCGGCTGGCGGACGGCACAAAAATCGGGGAACTTGACGAGGAATTTGTCTGGGAACGCCGTCTGGGGGACAGTTTTGACTTCGGCAGCCGTCCCTGGCGTATCACCGCCATCGGTTCCGAGGCCGTGGAAGTGATTCCCCTGGACAAATCCTCCGATTATGCCCCCTTCTGGAAGGCCGAAGCCGCTTTTCGCAGCCCCGTTTTGGCCCGCAGGATGATGGAACTGCTTGATCTATGGAAAAAAGACGATAATCCCGCAAATTTTCCCGGGAAAATCTCCGAAACCGCCTCTCGAGCCCTCTCGGATTTCATTTTATCCCAAAAAAGAGCGCAGGGTAAGGCGCCATTGCCGGGAACCAGCTCTTTGGCGATAGAAATATTCGATGATCCGGGGACCCGGAGCGACTCCTGGGTTTTGATCATCCATAGTTTCCGGGGTCAGGCGGTGAATTATCCCCTGTCCATGGCACTGGCGCAGCATCTGGAAACCGGGAGGGGATCATCAGCAGGGATCAGGATCGATAGTCTGGCGGATGATAATTCGATTCTTCTCAGGCTGCCCCGTTTGATGGGGGAGGAACCGGGGGATATTATCCGGCAGGGCTTCCGGCAGCTGGGGAAAGCTATTGGGGCTGGCTGGGAAAAGCCCTTCAGGCAGCGTTTTGAGGCATCGGGCATCTTCGGCGCCCTGTTTCGGGAGGCGGCGGAACGGGCGCTGCTCCTGCCCAAAGCCGGTTTCGGCAAGCGTACCCCCCTCTGGGTCATGCGGCAGCGGTCCAAACGGCTTTTTGATGCGGTCAGTGCGGAAGGGGATTTCCCCCTCACCGCCGAAGCCTGGCGGAGCGGCCTCCAGGATATGTTCGACATTGGCGGCCTTGAAGCTTTGATCAAAGGCATAGATGAGGGCTCCATCACCCTGTCCTTCTTCCGGACTTCTTCTCCCAGCCCCTTTGCCCGGGACCTCCTCTGGAAAGAAACCAACGTCCTCATGTACGAGTACGACGAACGGCCGGATCTGCGCCACAAAACCGGTCCCGCCCGTAATACCGCATCCCTCACGGATCAAGTGATAGCCGAAGCCCTGGAAAACCCCGCCGCCCGGCCTCCAATCCCCCGGGATTTGGCTGATGGCTTTTCCGCCCGGCTCCGCAGGGAGCTTCCCGGCTGGGCCCCGGAGGATGGCCTGTCATTGAGCGAGTGGGTAAAGGAGCGTGTCGGTATCCCCTTTGATGAATGGGAAACGCTGAGGGCGGTTCTGCCGGCTGAATTGGGGGAACAGCTCCGAGGGGACCCTTCGCTGGGGGGAACCATTGGCTTAATTACCCGGCAAGGCGCGGCGATCCCCGCCATGGTTCACCGGGAATGGGCGGAAATCTGGCGGGAAGACCCCCTGAGCCAGCTTGGCCCCTGGCTCCGTTACGAAGGCCCCATTCCCGCCAGCCGGATTGCCGCAGTCTTCGGCGTAGATGCCGCAGAAACCGGGGCCATTCTAAACGCCCTGGAAGATGCCGGGGAGATTGTCAGTGATCTGGCAAATGAAGCCCTCATCTGCGACCGGGAAAACCTGGACTTTCTCCTCCGGCTGACCCGTAGAAAAGCCCGGCCGCTGATAAAAGAACGGCCTGTCAGCCTCTTGACCCCTTTTCTGGCCCTGCGGCAGGGTCTTATTCCGGGGAAAAACGGCTTTACAGGACAATTATCACCCTGGAAAAGCCTCGAAGGGCTCCCCATTCCGGTAAAACTCTGGGAAACCGACCTGTTTCCCGCTCGGAACAGGGCCTATACCCCGGAAATCCTCGACAAAAGCCTCCGGGAAGCGGAACTTTTGTGGTACGGCGCCGGTCAGAAGCGGGTAACCCTGGTCTCCCCCGATAATTTCGAGCTTTTCCCCCCGGAAACATCTGAAAATAGGGAAACTGCCGCTGAACTTACCCTGTTTAAGAGCCTCCCGCCGGGATTTTTCGACATCCCCCGGGATTTTTGGGCCATCAAAAACGCCGCAAACCTCGACACCCAAGCCTGTGCACAAGCGCTTTGGGAGGCCGTTTGGCAGGGTCTCCTCTCCGCCGATTCCTGGGAACCGGTGCGCCGGGGCATCGGCGAAAACTTCCTCTATGCTTCCCCCGTGGCGGCGTTTCAAAATGCGCCGATGTCCCAAAGCCGCCGTATTCCCCGGGCCCTCCGGGATCGCTGGCGGGGCGGCCCCCCGGTTTCGGGCAACTGGTTTTCGCTGGAAACCCCGGGGGATGATCCGGAAACCATGCTGATGGATGAGGAAGAATTAAACCGTGATCGGGTCCGCCGTCTTGTTCAACGCTGGGGCCTCCTCTGCCGGCCTCTTTTGGAGCGGGAACTCCCTGCCCTTTCCTGGTCAAAGCTGCTACCCGCCATCCGGCGTCTTGAACTGGCCGGGGAGCTGACGGCGGGCCGCTTCTTCGCCGGGATCAACTCCCTCCAGTTTGCCTCCCCCGCCATCGCTGTCGAGCTGGAAGCCGCCGAAACGGTGCGGGACATCTACTGGATGAACGCCGCCGATCCCGCCAGCCCCTGCGGCCTCAATGCCGCCAGCGGCTTACTAGTCGCCAGCGGCTTACCAGCCGCAAGCCTCGACCCCCGCCTTCCCCCCCGGATGGCAACCAGCAGAATATGTTTCCGCGGGGATGAATTAGCCGCCGTCTCCCGCCAAAACGGCAAAGACCTGCAAATCTTCGTCCCCCCGGACGATCCCGATCTGCCGCAAATCCTCGACTTTGTAAAAATCCTCAAGTACCGGGCGGTCCACCCCGAGCGGAGCATTATCGTAGAAACCATAAACGGCGTAACGGCCGCTTCCGGTGAATACGCGCCCATTCTCGAAAGCTCCGGCTTTGTCCGTGACCGCCTGCGAATGGCGCTGTGGTAAAATTCAATACTTCCTGAGAATCTCCATGGGGGGGATCTTTCCGGCCCGGCGGGCGGGAAGCCAGGAGGAGACCAGAGAACTGAGTACCGTAAAGAGGCCGATAAAAAATACCATCTGCCAATTAACGATGATAGGAATTTCCTGCAGATAAAAGCCGGGGTCCAGAATTTTTACCGGGCCGCCGTGAAAAAACCTTGAGAAAAAGTTTATGATACTTTCGAGGCCGCCGATTATTTGATTGATAAAAATGCCGATTAACAATCCCGTACCGATACCGAGGATAGCGCCGCAGAGGCTGGTGAGCAGGGCGCCCCAGAGAAAGATGCGGCTGGTTTCCACGGGACTGGCCCCGGCGGCTTTAAGCACCGCGATGTCCCGCTGCCGTTCTATGGCCAGCATGGATGTAGCAGAGGAAACGTTCACCGCCGCCACCAGCACGATCAGGGCCATGATAAAAAGGAGAAGCTGCCGGGTGGATTCGTAGGAACTGTACTGTGAACGCTGAAGCTCTTTCCAGGTGTAAACGCCGTAGCCCAATCCCAGCGTATCGGAAATTTTTTCCGCCACCGCATCAGCGTTCTTGTAGGGATCATCTATTTTCACTATCAGATGATCATCGGAAAATTCAGGCGACAGAATTCTTTGCCCCGCCTCGTAGTCCATGATACACCAAAGGGCGTCCAGCTCCCGGTAGCCCGACGAAATAATGCCCGCCACCATAAATGGGGTGAGCCGGGGAAAAGTGCTGCCGTCATCCAGAGAGCGGATGGTCATCACCGGCACATTGTCGCCGACTTTTGCGCCTATGGCCCCGGCCAACCCTTCGCCCAGGAGGATCGTCCTAGTGGAAGGCGGTTTTGCTTCTCCCTCTATGACGCGGAGGAATTTACCGCTCCCTTCATCATCCCAAAAAGGAGCATCCACCGCCCGAATGGTGGCGCCGGCCTTGCCGCCGGGACCTGCCAGCACCCCGAGGCCCTGCCGTTCCTGCCACACACCCCGTACGCCGGCAACATTCGCCGTGCGGACCAGGCTGTCATTCAAACTGTCAAAATCGAGAAAAGGAAAAATTTGAAGATGCCCGGTACCCAGCTCCAGGTAACGATCGGTGATGCCCCGGATCATACCGTCGGCGACAATCATCGTAACCATGATGGGGACGAGGCTCAAGGCGATTCCCGCAGCGGCGCCCCGGAGATAACGGCCTCCCTCATGGGCCCTTGTCCAGAGGTAACGGAGGGCGATAAAAAAACCGCTTCGGAAATTCATGAGGCAAGGACTCCGCTTTCCAA
>BNUV01000114.1 GCA_025997615.1 Spirochaetia bacterium | reverse complement strand
TCCCAGTTTTTACGTAAAAAAGCTCTTAATCCCGCTATTTGACAGGGAGTTCCGCTGAAAAGCACCTTTCTGCCCTGTTCAAGAAAAGCTTCCGCCTGCCTGAAGGTATCCCCGATTATACTCTGTACATACTTTGAGCCGCGAAAGGCGCTTAGGCCTTCCGCTGTTTCGGTATAACCGTGTACTACTTCCCACTGTTCGTTAAACCGCGCGCCGAAGACGACGCCCCCTTCGGCGATTATCCTTTCTGCCAACACGGTAAAGATGCCGCCGGATGAACTTTCCCGGCGGATACGCTCGTCCGGGTTCTTTGCCGCATATACGGATAAGGGCCTCATTATTCCCCCAAATGAAGTACGGGACATATCTGTTCGCAAAGCCCGCATGTGGTACAGGTTGTGGTATCAATAACCGGATAGCGGAATCCTTCCTCGTCTTCCCGCATAGCAATACTTTTTGCAGGACATGCGGTATAACAGGCATGGCATCCGGTACAAAGGGACTTGTCAGGCAGATTCATTCTTATCACTTCCTGTTTTCAAAAACATACTTTTTAGGCGCTGAGGATAGATACGGTTAAATCATTTCTTTTTTGTAAATAAGTTTTTATTAAATATAAAAATATTTAGTAATATCGCGATTACAGAATCAATAGAATTTAAAAATGTTTTTGAAACACATTTCCGGCAAACATAAAATAATTTTGAATTAACGATCATTAACCCATTTTTATCACCAATTAACCTGCTGTTTCTATTAATGTTTCTTTTTGGATATTTTAGCAGTTCATTTATATCCTGGGTAATGCACCCGTTTGTCTTTATGTTCTGAAAAATTCCCTGATTTGCCAATGTATATGCCGGCTCTGATTTATTGAAGGAAAAATAATGAATAATCTTCGAATCTGCCAGATATGCAATACCACCGTATTCAATTTGGCAATTCCATACTCCATCAAGCTCTGTAATAAGATTATTAAACATCACATTTGCCTGATTAAAGGCGTTTTGATCTGTTCTAATACCTTTTGAGACATATACAAGCCAAAGCCTGTGCCATTCCTGAAAAAAATTGTGGCATATAGGGGTATCTTTGCAAAATATAACTCCACTATTATAATATTTATCCGATACAAAAGAAGCGTTGAATCCAACCTTACTGCCCCTTATTTGAACAGATTTCTTTGTATGATTTTCATTTAACAAAGAATGAATATCCAATACGGCGCCTATATCCAGGTCTATATCGTTTATCCCGGATAGATCATCCGCAATGATAGTATCACAATCAATATAGAGAAAATCACCACTAATATGATGCCGCATAGAAGTTTTTAGCCATCTTGAACGCTCCATTTTTACCATTTTTTCAGGAAGGTTTATTATTTTAATTTCATCTACTAATTCATGAATTTTATCCCTGTTATCTGTTAAAGAACCTGCCGTCATATCATCCATTAACAGTGATACAAATGCATTCGGCATTTTCATCCTGATTGATGTAATTGATAACAATGCTTGTTCGAAGTAAAAATCTTTTTTATCGCTTGTAAGAACATATAAATATTTCAACTCAAATACTCCTGTTATTATATATGGGTTGATTCACCAACAATATCTTTTAAGTATTTGTTAATTAGTGTTGATGAGGTTGTTTTGGTATACGGAAAATATATAATATTAACCTGCTTGCTTTTAAGTACATTTTCAGTCTCAATGAATAATTCATTACCATACCAATCATCACCAACAAACATAATATCAAATTTATATTTTTTCCATGCATCTATTTTATCACGCGTTTCTTGTGGGACTACTCTGTCAACATATTTTATCGAACCAATAATATCCATTCCAAGAGTTTTTTCGATAATAGATGACATTTTCAATATATAGTTTATTAATTTTCCTATTATTATATTTTTTTGCATTGGAGATAAAATAAAATGATCAACATCACAATAGCAATACCACTCTACTTGTATAATTCTTTTTTAATAACCAACGGTTATTTCCTCAAACTTACCATTGGTTGCCCTTTTTAACATTCTTAGGTTATTATTTTTGCAAAGCTTTCTAAACCGTTCAATTGCAACAACGCTGCTCTGAAATTTTAAACTGCCTTCATGTAAATGATAACGCAAATCATCAATACCATCCGGCATAAAGGGTAATGTAAACTCTATATCGTCCAAAACTACATTCTCATCAAATTCCTTTAAAAAATCACTTACGCAGCTTGAGCCGGTAGAAAAAAAACCGCATACTCCAATAGTCATATCTGGTCTTTCCAATTTTATCCTCGCTGAATCCCGGTTTCTGATAATGAACCAAGAAGAAATTGTAATGATTCTTCTTTGTTTTTATTTATGGATAGATGAATACTATCATAATCTATTTTATCCTCAATACTTTCCTTATTTAATATATCCCTTACTGAAGACACGATGTGTTTATCAAGATTATACTGTTCACTCAAAGATTTCAGCCGTGTTGAGCGGGAAGAATAAGAATAGTATCCAATGAATTCCTTTTTAAATTTTAACGAAAAAACACATCCGTGAAATGAATCGGTATAAACAAAAGCAGCATGATACAATAGGTTGAGCCATTCGGCGGGAGAAGCATCATAAATTACCTTATCTGCAAAATCAGCTGCATCACAGGAATTTTCCGGTAAGACTGCAGCGATTGTTTTTAAAGCACCATACTTCTTTCTTATGCGCGATATTACCGCATTGTGCCCGCCCTTACCTTTTATTTTATCCCCAATTATATAAACAAAAATATATTGTTCATTATTAGGCGGGGATGTTATAAATTCGTCAAAGTCATACAATAAAACCGGATCGACAACAATTTGCGGTTTAAGACCGGAGCTGTTATATACCAAATTATAAGTAGTATCGTCACGTACAGAAATTGCATGAAATTTTAAAAAGCATTGCTTGGCTTTTTTGCGGTTAAAAAACGGGATAACAGAAAATCTGCTGCAAGCAGCATAACTTATTCGTAATCCAGCAAATTCAGGCTCCCAGTCAAAAAGAAATGGCAACTGTCTCTTATTAAGCCCTGTCCAGATCTGGTCACTGCCTACAACAATAGCATCATAATTTGGCACTATTTGCCCAATAGTTCTTTCATTAACTTTTTTCGTGGAATTAACATTTTTCTGACTGAATAACAGACGGCGTTCAAGAATTTCATCTGACACAGGTTGTGCTTTATGGAATATTAGCTGCCTAAATAAATCATTAATATATTCTTTGATGTCTTTTAACGATCCATACAAGGAGAAAAATGCTAACAACTTTCTAAGTCTTCCATTTTTTTCCGCAGACTTAAACCATATTACATCAACATCATATCCATAATGTTTCAGCGTATTCTGTAATGCAATGGTTTGTAATATTGCTCCATAGTTCTTTTCAAATCCTAAAGGTAAAACAGCAACTTTCATACTGTACCGTCCTTTAATAATGCCTTTTTAACTATTTTAACAACCACTACTTTCTCATTTTTTGACAATCCGATAAAAAAGGCACAAATCATAATGGATATCGTACTGATTATCGTAGTCAACAATAATCTTATAAACCCCTCTTTATGCAAAGTTACAAATAGAACAGGCATGATACTTCCTGCAATAAGTGTAAAAATAGATGGAGTTATAGCATATAATAAATATTGCCTTATAGAAAATTTCAATTGATTTGATAACATAAAAATGCGAACTATATATATAAAAAGAAATAATATCAATACTATCATCTGAACGCCAACTACCGGAAAATTATTTTTTAAAAAAATAAATGCTATTGGTAAACTAAGTACCATAAGTCCGCTTGAAATCGTTTGATATAAGGCTATCTTGCCCGTAGCACGCGAGCCTGCCGTCAAAGGATAGCATAAGGATTCAATCAAAGCCTCAATTAAAAAAATTCTGGTAAATATAGTAACATATTCAGGGATTTGTTTAAGCCACAATTCCAACACAAAAGTTAATTCAAGCTGTAATGGAACTAAAAATAGTATAATCAAAAAAAATGATATTTTCGTAGTACGGAAAATCAGTATTAACATCTCCGAAATATTACCCGAAGCGTATGATTTAACTATCTGGGGATTGAACGCTATTGTAAAATTTTGTGTAAAACTAATCACTGCATGACTAATCTGTCTTGAAATTGCCTGTGCGCTATTAATTAACGGGCCAAAAAAAACATTAAGAAGAATATTTATCCCTTGATTTTTAACAAGAATTGCTACTACCCAAAACAGATTCCATCCTACATAACCGCTTAATTCCATAAACATGGAGTGATTCCAATAAAATTTAAAAGCACACTCGCTATATTTTTTCATGCAAATGAATCTGTAAATACCCGTCATTATAAATGTAACTACTAATAATAAAATACCATACACCAGTAATTTATCAAACATAATTATTTGAAGCATATACACAATAAGTAATTTCAATATGACTTCAAAAATACTGCAATATGCATATATACTCATATCTTCATGTGCAATTAGCAATGACCTATATGGCATGGTTATTATCGTTAAAAAAAAAGACCCTAATGTGGCATGATAAATGCATCTCGCAGAATATATGCGTTCAATGGGAATCACCAGCTTTGTATTTACAACCCAAAGTCCTACTGTTTCAGCAAACAATAATACTATTATTCCAATCAATACAAATATCGTAAAACATAGACTGAACGTCTTTTTTAACTGTTCATAATCTCTACGTCCTATTTCAAATGAAAAATACCGTTGGCACGCTGTTTCCATCGAAGTACTCAAAAAACTGAACATGGTAACCACACCAGCCACCACGTTATAAATCCCATAATCCTCCGCACCAAGTGTATTCAGCACCACCCGTACCGTGTAAAGGTTCACCAGCATAATCAGTATCTGCCGGAAGTAGAGCAGAAGGGTGTTTTTAGCGATACGGGCGGTGTTTGAAGGCATTAATGTATAAGTCCAGAGGCATGATAAGAATCGTGTTTTTTACATTACTACTGGAACATGGCAGGATTATCCCTCACCCCACCAGCCTGTCTGCATTCACCTTCCCCCGCAGATCGTACAATTCCTAGGCCGGACGGAACCGCGAAAAACACACAAAGGACAGCCCCGCCGTCACATCGCTGTAAAAATGCTGATACTTATGCCAATAGTCCGCGTAATCAGGGGGCAGCGCGGGCCGGTCCCGCAGGTCCACGGGGCTGACGGTTATATAACCCTCAAACCATAAGCCAATTGTTTCTGATAACACTAAAACCAATAGTATTATTAACACAAAGATAGTAAGATTCAAAAACTGAATACTTTTTTTAACTGCTCAAAATCACCTCGTCCAATTTCAAATGAAAAAAAACGCTGGCTCGCCCCAGCCATTGACCCGCTTAAAAACCCAAACATGGTAACGACCCCAGCCACCACGTTGTAAATCCCGTAATCCTCCGCCCCCAGCGTCTCCAGCACCACCCGCACCGTATACAGGCTTACCAGCATAATCAGTATCTGCCGGAAGTAGAGCATGAGGGTATTTTTAGCTATGCGGCTAGTATTTGACAAAAAGCATCCTATTTACGTCAGTTTTTATATAGTCGCCTTCGCCCTGGTCAGAAATAGTAGTCTCCCTGCTAAACCATTGGAGGCATGATTGAAGTCCGCCGTTCAATGGCAGACCCCACCGCTATTCTTAACCGCGAAAAACACACAAACGCTAATCCCTCTATAAGATAAGGGGAAAAATGGGTGTACTTACGCCAACACGTATCCCAGTTCGGCGGCAAAGAGGGGCGCTTATTGGAAGCCGGAATATCTATGCGTAGATACCCGCCATCGGTAAGTTCCTGGATGGCATTTATAATGCGTAATGTGTTTTCGCATATCCGCTCGCAGTGCTCCACAAAGACGGTGCGGCGGGAGCGGTCTTCATTAGGTTTGGCATCGAAGATAAACAGAAGCGGCTTATTTTTAAGTTCGAAATAAAAGGTAAAGGGCATCCGAGGATCAAAGGCGCCGGAAAAGGCGCGGAAATAGGGTGCCAGGGGATTGTTCAGTATCCGGCCCTCGTCTATCGCGGCGAGTTGATTAATAATGTCTTTTTTAAAAGTATTCAGAAGCATACGCTTTTCCCCCTGTAGAACCATCAGGGCAAATTTCCTCCTCTGGCACATACCCTAAGAACCTGCCGGTTCTCTGTACCCGTTTTGCTGAATGCATGAAAGTCGAATACCTTAATTCGTGCGCCGTCAACAGCATCGAATAGGTTAATCCGGCTGCTGTTTACGGCTCTACCAAGCCGTCCGGCTTTTTGGGGCCGATTTTTCCCCTGTGCGTAAATGGCCTGGGGATATAAAAAAGCCGGTGTTCCAACAGGGAATCCGGCGGTTTTTGAGAAATTAAATTATCAATTAATTGAGCTAATTCTTTGCTATATAAGGAATTACATAGGGGGGGGGGGGGGGGGGGGGGGAAAAAAAAAAAAAAAAAAAGGGAAAAAAGATTTTTATTTCATTTTTGCGCCGTGCTTTCCTTTTTTATCCACAAATCCCTATAAGGCAAAAAAACAACTTTTTTAACCATTTTTACAACAAATTTTTTGTAATATTTCTTGCCTCTCCCCC
>BNUV01000113.1 GCA_025997615.1 Spirochaetia bacterium | reverse complement strand
AAAAGATAAAAAACCACTTGACTAATCATTTGATGTGTATTATAATGTGTATTGGAGGATAGAAATGAGGACAAATGTTGTTTTAAACGATGAATTGGTAGAAGAAGCCTTTAAATTTTCTCAGGCTGTTTCTACTAAAAGGGAATTAATTGAAGTTGCATTACAGGAGTATGTAAATAACAGGAAAAGAAAAAATCTAAAAGAATTGAAAGGGAAACTACATTTCAGTAAAGACTATGATTATAAAAAAATGAGGGAAATATAATGATTATTGTAGATACGTCCATTTTAATCGGATATTTCAAAGGGAACGAGGAGCCGCCCTATAATAAAATGGACTATATTATTGATAATGATATTCCGTATGGAATTGATAATCATATTTATTTGGAATTATTACAAGGTGCAAGAGATAAATCTGAATATAATATTTTAGAGGAATATTTAAATACATTACCATTTTATGAATTACAATATGGTAAACAATCATATGAAAATGCGGCATTAATGAATATAAAATGTAGAGAAAATGGAATAACCATAAGAAGTACCATAGATTTAATAATTGCAGAAATAGCAATAGAAAATAATCTATCTATATTGCACGATGATAGTGATTTTACGTATATGGCAAAAGTAATTAAAGAAATAAAAATATATTAAATGGAGAAGCACGGGCTGTTTTAATGAATGTAGGTTATTACCAGAATATCATGGATGCAATAAATTTGCTTAAAATAGTATCCATAAATTATCATAGAACATTGGATAATATATTATAAGATAGAAAAAGAAAATATAAAGATAATATCAATAATTGATGGAAGAAGAAATTTGGAAGAAATATTATATAAAAAGATAATAGACGGAAAGATAAAATAGGGTACGGCGGTACTGCACATAACATACGTTATGCGAAATAAAACCCAAACTGGTGTTGCAAAATATAAAAAAACTGGTATAATAAAATCATGGACAAAGCAAATTTAGAGAATATTGTATTAGATTCAGAGGATGCTACATTATTTCGATTAACAGACGACCTGTTATTGAAGGCAAAAGCAATAAAATATTCAATTCTTCCAAAATTAAATGTTCTATTGGAAGAAACATTATCACGTATTAGAAAAATCAATAATATTGAGGTCTTTAATGAGAAATCAATTATACATTCTGCGCCGAATTTCAGAGAAAAAAGGGATAATACTTTAAAAGTTGATTATGATTATGCTTTTATTGGGCTTGGTGGTTCACGGTTACCGATTTGGAATGGATTTAAACGTGAAGATAGTAAACCAACAAAAATTATTCCGTATATTATTGGATATGCATTTGACAAAGATGGATTAGAGCTCCTTTTCGATCCGGTTAGATACGCTCTGAAGTACACTAAAGAATCTTATGAACAATACTTTGATTTTTTGTTAGAACATATTGAGTATATACAAACAATACAAGCTATTACCAAAATGGCACCGTCTTTTTATATCGATGAAAATAGTAAAACGATCAGACCTTTTTCAGAAATACTAAGGGACTATAAAAAAAACTATTATTACTACCGACTTTTCTTTAGAAAGGCATTAAAATTTCCCTTGGACTATAATGATCTAAATTCTCTTGTGAATTCATTTGTTGTATTCTTCCCGATTTATTATTCATTATTGCAAATCGCACAAGGTAAAACAGATAATTTTAGAGAATTAGTTTCAAAAATAGACATTAATCGCTTATGTAACGAATATCCTGACATTGAAAATACCAAGTTAAAATCTTCAAATGAAGAAATTGTGGTCAATATCGATGAAACGAAATTTGTAAGAGCAGGTATCAGATGGCAAGTATTTGAACGAGATGATTTTAAATGTGTCGCTTGTGGAAAATCTGCATCTGACGGTGCTATTTTGCACGTTGATCATATTCTTCCAAGGTCAAAAGGGGGAAAAGATATGATGGAAAATTATCAAACATTATGTCATTTATGTAATATTGGAAAAAGTAATAAAAGCAATAAAAATTTAAGAAAGATTAGTTGAAAGTGGGTTTTACTTCGCATAACATACGCTATGTGAAATTGGGGCTAAACTTTTTGTAAAAATATAGAAAAATAGGCTGATTTTCCCCAAATATTTCGTTGATTTTTGCAAATTTATATTGACATCATACAAATTTTTTGATATAATATTGGTATATTGATTCTAATGGGGGTTAAAAATGCCTACAATTAGGCCAAGTGCTGATTTACGCAATAAATATGGTGAAATTTCTGAATTTTGTCATCAGAACATTGAACCAGTATTTATTACAAAAAATGGGATCGGTGATTTAGCGGTAATGAGCATTGAAACGTATGAATTACTCAACGGCCGACAACAATTGTATTCTTTACTGGAAGAAGGACTTGACCAAGTAAAAAATGGTAAGACACGTCCGTCAAAAGAAGTAATGGAGTCAATTAAAGAAAAAATGGGATTTTGAAATGTTTGTTTCTGAATATACCGATGCTGCAATAATAGATGTTACAGAAACTCTAGAATACATCTCTAGAAATTTTCAGTTACCCTGCATCCATGCAGGGCGAAGAAACATAATAGAGTGTATAAAAAATCATACAATCATAGAAAAAAATAAAATTATTCTAAAATATGGTTGACAATGCAGAAAAAAACAAGGTAAAATACCAAACAATGATAAATGAGGTATTGGACCTATATGCCAAAAAGTATAATAATAGGGCAAATGCATAAAATATAAAAATCCTATTGGCTAAATCGTTAGTCCACCCGCCATCCGTCTCCCCCGCGTAAGTGGGTTCTTGGTGGCTTCGTAGCAGGATTTTACTCCGTTAATAACATTTGATGGAAATATGGCCATAGACGGAAAGATGGCAGTAGGTTTAAATTACTGTCAATTAATGAAACTAAAAAACAAGGAAAATCTCCCTTGGAAAGTATAAAAGGTATTAAGGCCAATGTATCAATGGAAGATATACTTGAAGCAATAAGATATGGAAGAGAAGATCGGGAATATAAAGCCGATACCTAATAAAGGCCAAAAAACATCGCATAACGTTATGTGCAGTTTGGGCGTATTTTATATTATTTCCAATTATCCAGATTTAATTTTTTTATGCCTTGATAATGCTGTATATTATTTGTAATTAGTGTACCATTATTATTTATTACAATTCCTGCAATTATTATATCTGCATCTCCAATGGTTTTTCCATTTTTTCGTAAATCTGCATAAATATCTGCAGCAATAGAGATTGATCCATCATCAAGTGTAAATATTCTAATATTTTGCAAAAACTCACGAAATTTTTCTTCTTTAATTTTATTATTCCTCCACCTAAGACCCTTTTTTACTTCATAGACATTTATTGTAGTTAAACAAATCTGCCCTCCTTTATTTATTGTTTCAATTATTTTTCCCTTAATATTATTATCACCTGCAAAATAAAATGATAAAGTATCTGTATCAAGGAATATCATATTTCAGCCCTTCCTAAAGAAAAATTATCCCTTTCGCTTATGATTTCTGTAATACAGTTTACGTCATCCTCATCCCAGCTATTAAAATACTGTAAAATTTCTTCTTGAGGTTTTTTTAGAGATTTTGTAAAGGTTATTACAACCTCATATTTGCCTTCAACTGGAACAGGTTCTTCCAATTTGAAGTAATTTCCATCATAAACGGCTTTTATAGCATGCATATTCATACCTCCAACTGTTTTTAACAATATAACATATAGATCATTTAAATACAAGAGCTTTTTGTGTATGATTTTGTAGACACCTGTTAGCCCAAATTGCACATAACGTTTTAGCTATATGACGTTTTTTGTTGCCCGATAAAGGAAACCATAGGTTTCCAGGGCAACAAAAAATGTGGCGGAAGAAAAATGCACCAAGGCGCTTATGCGCCGACTGCCTTTTTCTGTAGCCCGAGCCGCCTACTGGCGGCGATGCATATAGCGTTTGTTATACGATGTTGGGCCGTACTTTATTTTATTTTTCCATCTCTTTTACTTTATTTTCATTCCATACTTAACTTATGCGGCGGCCTATGCCGCCAGGTACTGCCTCACGCAGTACCTATACATTGATTTTTATGCCAATTATTGTTTATTCTTTCTTTTATTTTCTTCTGTAGTTATTGCGGCGGCCAAGCCGCCGGGCGCTGCCTCACGCGGCGCCTATATATATTTGTTTTTACAATATTTATTTTATTTGCATTTTTTTTTCTTAGGCATAATGGGGCAGCTTAGCTGCCGGTGCCGCCTCAAGCGGTACCTATACAATAATTATTTGTTCACTAATCGTTTTTTATATTTCTTCATTTATCCATTATTTGACACTATTTCTAACTAAATAGTTACATTTATTCTACATTATTATATTTTTATATTCTTCAAAATCTTAGGCCCAATTTCGTATAACATACGCTATACGCCATTTATCCTAAAATTTGTTGAAATATATAATGTAAAATATTTATAATTCTGGTGGTGTTATTATCTCAACAGGGTTATAATCATGTATTGCATTTATTAATGCAACCATTCGGCGTGTTTTAACTTTTACTAAATGGCTGAAATTCTAACTTAATAATATTCCTATTTGGTTAGTAGATGTTATTGCGGTATGTAAAGAATCATCTGAATAATTCTCTGGAAATATTTTGTTTTTCATATAAGTATCAGCAATGAATTGTGCGTCATCTGTTATAGGTAATAATATAAAATTTGAAACTTTTTCTAACATTTTATCCTGTAATGGTTGGGATGCCCCTTTGATTTCATCAATGACTAATTCTGAAATAAAAACATTATAATCATTAATATGTTCCCAAAATTGTTCCGTCTGTACTTTTCTTTCTGGTGTTCTTTTATCAAATAATGCGCTCACAATAGTAGTATCCAAATAGATATTAGTTTTCAATTGCTATCATCCGTGTATTTATTTTGGCATAGGCTTTTACCGCCCGTAAAACATGAATTTCCATCAACATATTATCAAAAGGGAATTCATTACGAGCTTCTTTCACAAATTTCTGGACAATTTCCATAGGAACATCCAAATTTTCACCAAGAGATATATAATCAAACATCAAATTTTCCATAAAAACCCTCTATTTTTAGACTATATCATATATATATAGGAATGTAAAGTACTTTTATAAAGAAATATTGAAAAAAATATAAAATACGGGCAAACGGCACATAACAGGATTGTATACGCTGCGCCCGCAGTAGCGGGCTTGGCTTCCATAAAACCGCAGTCGGCCTACGGGCCTTTGTGCGGTTTTATTCCAGCATATTTTACAAGTTCTTCCCATACTACATTCGGTATATAAATTTCGCCATATAATTCTGACAGCAAGTTAAGTTTATCAATTATGGCCAATGATATAATCGGACCTGTATCAGCAATAATTATCATTGCCTTACCTTTTTAAGGGCTGAAATTTTTTTTAAATCACTTTGAATATCATCATAACTCAAAAGAGAAATGGGGATTTTGTTTTTCGATAAATAAATTTCGAAATTAACTTTGTCCATTCCTGCAAGTTTAGCAGCTTTTCCAATTGTTATTTTTGACTGGTATAATATTTTATGGCAAAATATCGGTTGATTTCACGTTGTATATCATTTATAGAATAATCGATCAAATTAACGATTTCTGACGGTAAGTTTATCGTAATTGCCTTGTTTTGCATTCCTAAAGCCATATTTTCCTCCAAAAAACGATCATAGTATCAATATATACTATAATTTAGCACATGTCAATACATAAAAATTGACTGGTAAGGCACCGCACATCGCATAACATACGCTATACGCGCAGACCAAAGGTCTGACGCCGCAGTAGCGGCTTGGCCTACGAAAAAACGCCAAGAACCCGCTTGCGCGGGGGAGGGCCTACGGCCTTTGTGCGTTTTTTCTCCGGCACATTGCGGACTAAAGTCCGTTTTCTTGTTTTTTACCATATTTTGGCCAAAAATATTACATATATATCCGAAAAGTAAGAGATTGTTAACAGCGTCTACGACGCCCGTATTTCCATTGGCGGGGGCACGTTGTTAATGGTGTATAACGGCACATAACCAGAGTTAGGCGACATATTTTTGCCAAATTCTCTCTAAAATAATATAAAAAAGGCCCTTTTTTGATAAATTGATTGAATTTGAGTTGACTTATTTTGAATAATAGTGTAAATTTAAGTTCATAATGGAATTTATGGGGGTTATATGCAATCATTAAGGACCGTACTGGATAGTGAAGAATTAAATAATATTATTACACTTCCTTCAAATTTTGAACATAAAAAGGTTGAGGTAATAATACAATTAGTTTCTGAAGACAATACAATTTCTGAAAATAATCAGGTATTTACCTCAGAATCCTTTGGGATGTGGAAAGACAGAAAGGATATGGATGATGTAGAATCATATGTTAGAAATATGAGGAAAGGAAGGAAATTGTGCTAATCGATTCAGATGTAATGATTTGGTTTTATCGTGGAAAAGAAAGGGCACAACAAATAATTTTTCAAAATATTCCCTTTAAATTATCTGCGGTTTCTTATATGGAAATAATACAAGGAGTAAGAAACAAGGAAGAGCTCAATAAATTGAAAAAAGATCTAAAACAATGGTCTACAGAAATAATTCAAATAAATGAAACAATCTCTAAAAAAGCAATTAATCTAATGGAAGAATATAAATTAAGTCATGGGTTGGAATTAGGAGATGCAATAATTGCATCAACGGCATTGGAATATGATGAACCCTTAATTACGGGGAATACAAAACATTATGAATATATACCTGATATAAAATTTTTTTCTTTCAAGATTTCATAAATAAATATTATAACAAGGGCAAAAATACGTCGTATAGCTTTCACGTTAGGCGAAAGAAATACGGCATTATTTTTCCGTTAATAATAAAACTTCAAAAGATTTTTGGTGAAAGCCGTATTTTTAAGGTAGCGTAAATCGGGTGTTAGACTTTTTGCCTTCACTATTATTATATCCCAGCTCTACATTCCCGCAGTAGTGCCACAATTTCCTGTGTCGTAATATTCAATCGTTACAAGCAACGCCCCCGCTTCTTTAGATGCCGCACAAGCGGTTTCCATTGGCGGGGGCGCGTTGTTAATGGGGTATAACGGCACATAACCAGAGTTAGACGCAATTTGCGCCAAAAATGTATGAAAAAGTATACATACAAAATAATAAAAGAATATGTAAAAAAGTACTTGACAATACATAAAAAAATGTGGTATTATATGATTAAGAGGTTTTATAATGAGAACAACTTTAGAATTACCCGATACTTTGATTAATGAAGCAATGTCTTTGACAAATATGTCCACAAAAACGGCATTAATTAAATACGCATTGAAGAATATTATCCAAAAAAAAAAAATAAAAAAATTGGTAAAAACGGAAGAGAGTCG
>BNUV01000112.1 GCA_025997615.1 Spirochaetia bacterium | reverse complement strand
GCAGGGCTGCCTTTACCGCGCCTTCCTCCCTTCCGCCTTTTTCAGAAGTAACTATATGGGTGTATGATGAGGGTCCTCATGAACCTGGCAGGCATAATCCTCCCCTTAGCATAACCCGGACAGGCAGTTATCCACGAGGAACTGCCCGGCGCTTTTACTTCAACCGTTCCGGTCACCGTCTTGAATACCGTATTGTTTGCCTGTGCAAAAAGTAAGGTTCCGCTGCTTGTAAGCATTACTATAACCAGAATATTAAAAAATCTTTTCATTATTTTTCCTTTTATAATGACAGCACAAAAGCCATAGACAGCTTCCATTGCAACGGAGCATCCGAAGCAAGGGCATTTCCCATACCGGGGAAGAAAGCCCCGCCTCCAAATACCACTGATACATCAACCACCGGAACCCAGGTGATTGAACCGTAAAACTCGCCGCCTATGGCCCGCTCATCTCCGCCTTTTAAATAGGCATGAGAAAAGGTGACCAAATCGCTCCGTAAAAAATACCGCCCTTCAAGCCCTGTCGAAAGGCTCTGTACAGGCCGGATCATATATCCTGCATTAAAAACAATAATCCCCGGCAGGGAGGCATCTAAAACATTCCCCTCCCTGATGGTTGTTATCGGGCGGAAAGGCCCGATACTATCATTAACCCTTCCCGATCCCCATCGTACACCCAGGGTGAACACATCATGCACCGCAGTCGGCGGCTGCCAGTCGGCGTTTATCAATCCTGCTAAACTCAGTTCCGTATCATTGCCCTTGGATTCCGCAATTCCCACAATAGCCCCCAGGGTAAAATTAAGGGAACTTATCGGAGAAAAAATAAACTGCATATCAATATATTGGGAATGCAGGGCATCATCCCGGCCATTCAGATCAAATTGCGCTATACCGTTAATGTTTAAAGCATGGGGAGAAGCAAAAATCGAAGGAACATCCCAACATACTGAAGCCAATATACGGCGGGAAGCAAAATAAGTGGCGCCAAAATCACTATACTCCAGGACTTTATTAGATTTCGTATAATCATCCGCTGTCATATAGATATCTGCCGTATCTTTATACAAAAATCCTGTATAATAAGCCCCCACAGACAAGCGGGTTGAAGCTAATCCAAAACTGCCCGAGACGCCGTCAAATAAACCGGTTGCAACAAGTCCCAAAGGATCGCTATAGCGGATACGTCCTGCATCCAGGAAAACACCATCCTTTGGACTCCAGGAAAGGGAAAACCGATTAAGTTCCGGTATGAATTTCCATTCCTCACCCTTATATTGCATATATAAACTGCCGGAAAGATAGAGATCCAGTTTTTCGTTTAATGACGCAGACAGCCAGGGGCCAATACCGCCTGAATAGTTAAAGTCCGTATCGGAGCCGGAACCGGTAAATTCCGGGTTTTGGTTTATCGTTACACCAAAGTCAGCGGCAAAAACCATGGAAATTGAAAAAAAAGCAACCGGCAAAAAAAGCAGGAACCGTTTCATTCCGCCTCCCCAACATATTCCAGGGTTCTGCCGATAATCCGCAGAAGCCGTTCTCCGGAAACGGTAAGGGAAGGATCGTTACGTCCCTGTATCAGCTTCCGGTATGTCATTTCCCGGTACGCATACCGGGAGGAGGGAAAAAGGGCATACATTATGCCGCTTTTCATATTGAAAGAACGCATGATTAAAAAGGACAATTCCCCCAATTTGATAGCCCTATCCGCCCCGGCATTTTTCGGCAACAGACCCTGCTCTGCAGCGAATGCAAAGGCGGCTTCCGGCGAACTGCCGACCGGGATAATTCCCGCCGCAGGGAGAACCACAATGGCTGCCATGGCGCAGCTAACTTCCGCAGTACCCAGCAGAATATCCATGCGTTCGGCAGTCTGGGCGGATAGACTTGCGCCAATACACAGGACAGCTGCAATAAACAGAATAAATCTTTTCAAACCATACTCCTGCGACATCACTATACCCCCAAAACATCCAAAAGGGGGTACTTGCCAAGCAGATGGCATTGCCAAGTTTTTGGCAATCTTTCCATTTTTCCCGAATTCTTGATAGAATTATCACCATGACCCAATCTGAAACTTTAAATGCCCTTTTGCAGGGTCTTGGAATAACAACTGCCGCGCTTTCCCGGGAGACGGGCATTACCCCCGCCCTCATAAGCCGTTACCGCTCAGGAGGCCGCAAGCTTCCTTCCAATGACAAACATCTGGAAGCTATTTGTTCTGCTATAGCCCGCCTTTCCCCCGCACAGGTCTCGGGAAGCGAACTGCCCGAGGAAGTTCTGAAATTTTTAGAGATTGAGGACATTGAAAAGGGGGAGAACCTTGAAAACGGGCTTTTCCACATGCTTAAGACCCCTGCTCTCCCTAAACGGAAGAAACAGAAAACAAAAGCCTTTAGCGAAAAACTTGATGTACTCATGGAAACCCTGGGTATTTCCAATTCCAGCCTTGCCAGGGCAGTCAATATAGATAGTTCGGCTGTCAGCCGTTACCGGAGCGGGACCCGCCTTCCGGTGGCTTCTTCGGGTTTCATTGAGAAAGTCTCATGGTATTTTTGTGATCTGGGCATGAAAAAAACCCATCAGCGAATTGTGATGATGGAATTGGCAGGGTACAAAGCCGGGGCCGAAACTATTACCCGGGAGGAATTGTACAACAACCTCCATTCATGGCTTGCGGAAATGGAAACTGCCGATGGGGCAAAAGGCATGGCGGGCTTTCTTGACGGGGTAAACAACTTTCAGTTTTCAGGCTTCACCCCCATCCCCTTGGAACAGATTGCTCCCCTGGCAGGAGAGGAACAGGGTAAGGAATCCTATTGGGGAATCGGAGGATTACAAGAAGCGGTTATCCGTTTTCTGTATCATGTGGCTATACAGAAGGAAAAGCAAACCCTCTACCTTCATTCGGATCAATCCATGACCTGGATGATCATCGATCCAAAGTTTACCGCTATCTGGGCTTCTCTTATGGTGCATTGTCTGGTACGGGGCCACACGATTACTATCATCCACGCCATAAACCGGGATGATAAAGAACTCATGGCAGCCATAGCCCGCTGGGTGCCCCTCTATCTTATAGGCGGCATAAAACCCTATTACTTCCGCTCCCTTGAACAGAGCCGCTACCGGAACACCATGTTTATTGCCCGGGGCCTTTCCTGCATCACCTCAAGCTGCCTTGCCGGAATGGAAGATAAAACCGAATACCTTTACGACACCGATCCCCGCAGGCTTTCCGTCATCGAAGAACAATACCAGAGGCTGCTTGCTGCCAGCAATTCCCTTTCAACTATTTTTACTGCCTCAACTTTCAAAAACTTTGAACCTTACCTGTCCGCTTTCTGGCTCCAGGAAAACGACATCACCACCCTCTATCCATCACTATCCCTGGGTACCATGAACGAAGCATTGCTTCAATCCATGCTTAAACGCGTAAAAGTACCGGACGAAGAAAAACAAAAAATTCTCGACTATTATAATAAAAATGAAAAATGGACACTCCGCCAAATAGCCGGAGGGCACCTTGATGAACTTGTTTGCATTGCCAATAAAACGGACATCGCCGCAGGAAAGGTGTTTGCCGATATCCCTCTTTGGTTATTGTCCAAACCTCTGGCCTACACAACCGAAGAATACCATGCCCATCTTGACTATATCAGCCATATCGAAAAGCACAATTCAAATTTCAGGCTTTGGCGGCTTTCGGCCAACCCCTTTCACAATATTAAAATCCTCCATAAGAAAAACACCCAAACCCTCATCATCAAAACCGATGAACCCTGGGCTGCCTTCTCTTTTGAGAACCCATATATGTGCGGAGGCTTTGACAACTTCCTTACTGCTCTTAAGGCAAAAGAAAGCGGCGCCGACCTTTATGGGCCTTTTGCCTCTTAAACTCACTTGTGGCAACGCAGTGGTATGTGGGTATCGACCTGGGGAAGCGGGAGTACACGATGGATCCACACGGGGAAGACGAGTATCCATTTATCTGGGACGCGCCAACGAAGACAGACAAGATAGAAAATAGTTAAAATTTCCCTTGACAAAATCATAGGAGTCACCTTTTGCGTTTACCAGTGCAAGGGGCGGATCAGCCCTTCCGCGCCTTAACCCTTTCACGAAAAATTTCGATGGCCCTGTCGGTCATTTTTGCCAGGGGAAGCTGCTCCAATCCTGCCAGATAAAAGTGATCGTTTTGCAGGGGCAGGAGGATCCGCTCCCCCGGTGCCGTGAGAATAGCCTTCACCATGCCCGCGGTGATCTCTCCCATCATGCTGTCGGGGATCACGATGCCGATGGGCCCCAGAATAAAATCCCCCAGCCCCACGGAAACCCTGATGGCGTTTTCGCCCGTTGCTCCCCGGTGGGCCCCGGCCTTGAGCATCCGTTCCGTGGCCGACGCATTGGTCCCCAGGGCGATGACCTCCGCGTCGGCATCAATAATGTCCGGCCCCAGTTCCTTCAATTTTGCAATAAGCTGCGCCCCAATGCCGCCACCCATGCCGTCAATAACTACAATCCGTTGCTGCATATTAAACAGGGTAGGCTTATTTGGAAGAAGTGGCAACAGGCTCCGTTTTTTTGTAATTTTCTATCATGGTGTGCGGTGAGGCGGATTATGGCTCTTGCCTTGCCATTTTTGTTATCCCTGAAATTCCCGAAATGAACGGATGGCCTGATCCGCCTCTTTTTGCAGGGCATCCCACTTTTTGCAGGAGGCATCGTAGACGGCAACAAAACCCATGCCCAGTTGACGGACCCCCGCCAGCGCCTCGTAAATATCCTCGAAAACGATGATTTTATCCGCGGGAAGCCCCATTTTTTCCGCGCAGGCCCGCCAAAATACCGGATCAGCCTTGACCGGCGTATTGCCGCCGGCATCCATACTAACGCCGCTGCTGGCATCATCGGTAAAAAAAAGTGAGGAGAAATAATGCCGGATCTTTCGGCCCTGCAAAAATGCCTCGGCGGCGGCGGGGAAACAGGAAGTGGCCAGGGCCAGTTTAAGGCCCCGCCGGGCCAGAGCGTCCAGCAATTCCACCGCCCCGTCTTTCAAAGGAACCGTCTCCCGGTATCGCCCGATAACAAGGGCTTCCCACTGGGCGGCAATTTCAGCGGGGCCGATGCCGGGGGTAAAGTTTTTGGATACATACTCCGCCGCCTGCGTCACCGTGAGGGGAGCCAGTGTTTCTTCCAAATCCGCCGGGGCTTCTTTGCCCTGTGTCAAAAGCCAGTCCCGGCAAAGGTGATCCCAGAGGTTCATGGAATCCGCCAGGGTGCCATCCAGATCAAAAATCGCCCCCCGGAACTTATCGATAGCGATCAAAAGGCCGCCTCAATAATGCGCCGTAAGTTCCGGGCTGCTTTTGTTATGTCTTCAGCCGAAAGAATGGCGGAGATTACCGCCGCGCCGGCGGCACCGGCGGCTAACACGGCGGCGGCGTTTTGGGGGCCTATGCCGCCTATGCCTATCACGGGAATTTGTACCGCGGCGCAGATTGTTTTAAGCCCCTCTACACCGATGACGGTGGTGTCGTTTTTTGACCCCGTGGGATACACCGCCCCGGAACCCAGATAATCGGCGCCGTCCCGCTCCGCCGCCAAAGCTTCTTCCGCCGTGTGGGCCGAAGCCCCGATAATAAATTTGTCATGGGGCCTTAATGTGTCGGCGATTTGCCGGGCCGCCGCCACCGGCAGATCCGACTGGCCCAGGTGAACGCCGTCAGCGTTCATCGCCAGGGCAATATCCAGGCGGTCGTTAATTATCAGCGGGATATTTGCTTTTTTGGTGAGGGCCCGCAGCTCAAGAGCCTCCTCGTAGAGCCGCCGGGAAGACGCCTCTTTGTGCCGGAGCTGAACGCAGGTAACGCCCCCGGCAATCGCCGCCTCCACCATCTCTACAAGGGAACCGGCGCCGCAAAAGGCCCCATCGGCACAGAGGTAGAGCCGCAGATGCTCGGGCAAAAGGAGCATTACCTCATACCCCCGCCTTGCAGACGGGCCATCATCTGCTGGGCCGCGGCGGGATTTTTGTTGAACTTCGCCATTTTTTTCATCATGCCCCGCATCTTTTCAAATTTTTTGATAAGCCGGGCCACCTCCGCCACCGAAGTCCCCGAGCCCCGGGCAATGCGCCCCCGCCGTGACGGCCCGATGATAAGGTGATTCGCCCGCTCCTTCCGCGTCATCGAAGAAAGAATCACCTCCTGCTGTTTCAAATCCGCCTTGTCAATATCTTCCTCGCTCACCTGCCCCGCCATGCCGGGGATCATTTCCAGCATGGATTGAATGGAGCCCATTTTTTTCACCGACCGGAGCTGGTCCAGCCAATCTTCCAGGGTGAAATTTTCCTTCTCCATTTTTTTCTGCAGAGCAAGGGCTTCTTTTTGATCGATAACTTCCTGGGCCTTCTCCACCAGGCTTACCACATCGCCCATGCCCAGAATCCGCCCCGCCACCCGGTCCGGGTGGAAGGGCTCAAAGTCCTCGGGTTTTTCCCCCGTACCGACAAATTTCAGGGGCTTCCCCGTCACTGTCTTGAGGGATAACGCCGCACCGCCCCGGGTGTCGCTGTCGAACTTGGTCAGGATTACCCCGGTAAGGCCGATTTTTTCGTCAAAGGTTTTGGCGATGTCCACCGCAGATTGGCCCGTCATGGCATCGGCCACCAAAAGCATTTCGTCAGGCTTCACCGCATCCCGGAGCCGGGAAAGCTCCGCCATCATGGCTTCATCAATCTGGAGCCGCCCTGTAGTGTCGATGATCAGCGTATCGATAAGGTTCTTCTGCGCCCAATCCACCGCCCCCCGGTACACCTTCACCGGATCGGATGCCCCCTCTTCTTTGTAAACCGGAATTCCGATCTGGTTCCCCAGCACCGAAAGCTGCTCTACCGCCGCCGGCCGGATCAGATCGCAGGCCGCCAGCATTGGTTTCCGCCCCTCTTTTTTAAGGCGCAGCGCCAGCTTTGCCGAACTGGTTGTTTTCCCCGAACCCTGGAGCCCCAGCATCAGCACCGTGGAAATAACATCCGGCCCCCGGAGTTTCAGGTCCTGTTTAGCGTCCCCCAAAAAGGAAACCAATTTGTCGTGGACAATTTTGACAAACTGCTGCCCCGGATCCACCGCCCGCAGGACCTTCTCCCCCTTGGCCTCCTCGATGGTGGAATTGACAAAACGCCGCACCACCCGGAGGTTTACATCCGCCTCCAGCAGGGCCATCTTGATGGCATCTACCGCATCGTCGATATTCTTCTCGTTAATCGCCGATTTCCCCGCCACAAAACGCAGGGCATCGGACACTTTCTGGGTTAATTTATCAAACATGGGGATAGTATAGCGCACTAAAGTGATAGAAAAAAGAGGCATCCTAAAACTGTTGTTTGACTTTTTCTCCCTAAGCCCTCATAATGATAGAAACAACCCAGGGCTGGGCAGGCTGTCCGGCAGATTAAGGCGGCATATCCGTCAATTCGGGGGGCTTCCATGAAAGCCGCCTATTTTTTCTTCGAGGGCAATTCGATCCGGGTTCCCTTTCTCGGCATTGACCGTCAGTTTTTTGATCTTTTGCGATCCTGCGGCGGC
>BNUV01000111.1 GCA_025997615.1 Spirochaetia bacterium | reverse complement strand
TTGAGGGTTCCCTTTGTTTCATCGGTAACGATTTCCGGCGATGCGGCACGGGCCTTCCACTCACGGCGGATCACATCGTAATCCAGCAGAAAATCGTGCATTGAATTGACGATGGCATTAGTCTCCGCATCCCGTTCCGCCACCAAAAGGTTAAAGCTTTTGGGATCTTTTATCATTGCCGAGTTCCAGGTCCCGGTAACTTTTCCCGGAGAAAAAACCTCGCCCTTCCAGGGCTTGCTGGTGGTTTTCGAGAGGAGGGTATCCAATCCTTCGGGACTGGAATTTTCAATATCTTCCAGAGAAACTTCGTTGTCGGCAGAACAGGAAACTAAAATCAAAAAGACGGCTATCAAAAATAAAAAATTTTTTTGTTTCATGGCACATACTATCTGGGCTATTGGAATTTATACAAGAGGGTGTCGGAGCTAAGGATGATGGCCACCCGGCCCTGACGAAGATGCTCCCGGTTTTGTTCCGATGAAAGGATCAGCAATGCGTCCTCCCGGTCTATGATGGGGTCCGTGGGCCTTGACCCGAAAACGCCCCGGGCCAATATCCGCAGGGGATTTTCCCCCACCAGTTCCGCCAGGGCGGGATCCACCCCCGAGGGGCTGGGCCGGAAAACGCTTTCCGGGGGCGCATACCGAACCATGGTGACCTTCTCCGCCGCTTGGGGGTCCAGCATATTCCTTTCGTAGATCAGGTTCATCTCCGTGTCCCAGATCTTGGGGAACAGGCATGGCAGTACAAGAGCGGAGGTGTTTCTGCCGTGGGCAGGCAAATTTTCATACGCCAGGATGATGATCCCCGTGTAGGCCGCCGCGGGGACGGGCCTGAGGGGCCGGGCTATGTCCCCTGCCGTCCGGTGCCGGATCAGGGCGGCGCTGAGGCGGGTAAGGTTTAAGGTATATGCGGCGGACATAGAAGAAAAATCCGGCGAAAAAGCCGGGGGGAAACGCCGGGCGGCGGCGCTGAACACATCGGTCCGGGGAAGGGAAAAATCGCCCCGTTTGATTAAATCCGCCAGCGTGTCGGAGGAATCCACCGGCAGGGAAAGGATAGAGGGGCGGATGAGCCGGGGGTATTCATCCCGCAGGGTTTCTTCCGCCATGATTCGTCCCGAGGGACTAAACCCGACACTGGTGTCGCCGGCTCCCAGGTCGAGGCTTACCGATGCGCGGATCTCCATTTTATCCCAGCTCACCGTAGCGGCGATGGCGGCTTTATTTTCCCCATAGCCCCGGAAACCAAGGAGCAACAGGCCCAAAAGGGCGGTAAATTTTTTCATTCTATTTCCATTTTGATTATCGGCGTTTTCAGGGTCCTTCCTTCATGGAGAATGTCGTTTAAGCCCATGCCGTTGGCATCCGCCAGAATTTCCGGGCTTACATTGTGGGCCAGGGCGATAGACCAGAGGGTGTCCCCCGGTTTTACCTGATAAAGCCCCTCAAAGGGCTGATTTCCCCCGGCTTTTTGCTCCTGTACCGCCGGCACAATTGCCGGTGTCAATTCTTTCAGGGCGGGGATCCGCAGTTTGGCGCCGATTTGGAGCCGCCGTTCTTCGGTGCCGGGGTTTTCGCCCAATATTTGCGCCGTGGAAACGCCGTAGCGCAGGGCCAGGGCCAAAAGGGTGTCGCCGGAACGGATCGTGTGGAAATAGTATTTGATCAGGGGGATGCCAGGCTCTGCCAGCGTCGCCAGAAGGGCGGCGGCATCGGCGGAACGGACTTTTAATAAATAATTGGTTTCCGGGGGGGTAACGGCGAAACGGAGCTCGGCGTTGGCCTTTTTTAACAGATCGCCGTCAACGCCGGCGGCAGCGGACAGAAGCTCCAGATCCGCCATACGGCCCACGGGGATGCGGACCCACCGGGGATCCTCCTGCCAAACCATGTCCAGGCCGTAGCGCCGGGGATTTGAAAGAATGTGGGAAACCGCCAGCAGTTTGGGCACATACTGGATCGTCTCATTTTTCAGGAGCCTTTTTTCCGAGAGGAGCCAATAATCGTTGAGACCTGAATTTTTCACCACCCGGCCCACCGCCCCCAGGCCCGCATTGTAGGCCGCCAAAGCCAGGGGCCAGTCGCCCAACTGTTTGTAATTGTCTTCGAGCTTCCGCAGCGCCCCCTGGGTGGCCTTCCAGAAATCCATCCGTTCGTCGGTCCAATCGCTTACCTTCATATCAAAGGGGCCTATGCTGTTTTTCATAAATTGCCAGAGCCCTGTGGCGCCGGAACTGCTGGCGGCGGTGGGCAGGTAAGCCGACTCTATCACCGGCAAATAGAGTAATTCCGGCGGCAGATCCCTTTTTTTGATTTCCTCCCGGATAAAAGCCAGATAGGGGCCGCCCCGGTTCATCACTGCGGTGAGCCAGGCCAAGCCGGCGGGGGTGGTATATTGGCGGATGTAACGCCGGGTCAGATCCTTGTCCAGAAAGGCGGCGGAAAGGGCATGAGCCCCGGCTCCGGCCCCGGCCCCGGGATAGGCCTGGGTTGGGGTTGGGGTCTGGACCGGGGCCTGGGCCTCATGTTTTTGCCGCAGGGGCCGCTCAGGATCGGTTTGGGCCGGTAATACCAAGGCCGTCGTTAAACATATTATTAAAACAGAAATTGCCGAAGGGAGCTTTATCAAAATTTTTCTCCGTAATAAACACCGGCCCATTCCCAGCGGCCGTGGATCTCCGGGTCCGGCGGAAAATTGATCTTCCGAAAGTAGAGATACCAGGTGGAAATGTACTGTGACCAGCCCCAGGTCCGCAGATATGCCTCGTTGGCGTTGGACCCCGCGCTCAGATTATCAGCATAATGAATTCTATTTCCCTGCATAAAACTGGAGATGTTGAATTCCGCTATCCCCGAATCATCGGCGGCTTCCTGTTCCCAGGACCGGGCGAAAAAATTTACCTTGGCCCGGTACTGCCAGAGCTTATTGCCTGAACCCGCATCCAGGGCGGCTTTTATCGCCTGAACCAGGGAATTTATACTGTCAAAACTCCAGTTTTTCGGCGAATTGTTAAAATCCACTAACTGCTTGGCGTAGGTATCCGCATTGGGAAAGCCGGGGATTATCTGGCCCACATAGGGCAGATATTGGGTGTAGGCCTGAATGGCGCCGTTCCATTCACCGACCTGTTCATAAGCCTGGGCCAGCATAAAATAGGCCAGCCCCGGATTGATCTCGTCGGTGAAACGGGAGATCAGCTCCCGGTAATACCACACCCGCTGATCCGGTTTATCCACCATGGTGATGAGCTGGTTCAGGGACAGCAAATGGATAGACTGGCCCTGTATGATCAGGTCGGGGTAATTTTTGACGAGCAAATCAAAGTAGAGGGCCGCCGCGGGGTAGGCCTCCTGCTGCATATAGCAATAGGCGATGGTAAAAAGGGCAAAAGAATTGTAGGGGTCGTCGGGGTTTTGATTGAGCCGGGTTCCCAAAAAGGTGGCCAGCTTGCCGTATTCCCCCAGGCGGATATAGGTATTGGTGATTTCCCTGACCACGGCAAACTGCTCTTCCCCCGGGTTTGTTTCCCGGGCCAAAAGGTCGAAAAGACTGGTCAGGGTTTCCCGGTTTTCTTTGCTGCCGGTAATGTAGTAGGGATCGGGCCGAAAGGCCGTCGCGTCATTTTTTACAAGCGCGCAGCCGGAAAGAACGACCAGGAGCAAAATGGCTAGACTTCTTATCATCATCATGAAAATATCATGCCTCCTTCCCATTGGCAAGCGCAGCGATCTTTAATATACTTACCCTATGCACTTTGCCTTTTACAATGCCCTGACCCGCCGTATCACCGCCCGGCTTGTCTTTATTATCGGCCTTTTTCTCATGTTTTTCGGCAGCGCTTTTCTGCTGGGGAGCCTCGCGGGCATCTCCCGGGTGTCGGTGCTGACCTCGTTTTTCTTTGTGATTATCGGCTGCCTCTGCGCCGTATTTGCGATAAAGCTTAACAAACGCTCCCTGTACCTTTTCTTTGCCGCCTTTTTTTTACAAGTGGGCCTGTTCCTTTTTCTCGCCGCCCTGGGGATCATCACCGTGGTCATTTCCCAGGCCTGGCCCTTGATCTCGGTTTTTTCGGGATTGGCCCTTATCCCCGCAGGGTGGCGCCGCTATGGGGCTCTCCGTAACCGCTACCTGGTTCCCGGCATCGCCTTTGTCGTTTTGGGCTGTATGTTGATGGTCTTTTCCTTCCGCATGGTGCCCTTTTCTTTTTCCCATTTCATGCTGAGCTGGTGGCCTCTGCTGGTGGTTTTGGCGGGCCTCATGCTGGTCCTTCTCGCCCTTGGAGGTAAAAAAGATTCCGGAGCCGAAAAGCCGTGATCTCCGGGAAGCTGCGTAGGACCCGTGCGGGGCCTCACGCTTTCCTGTTAATTGCCCTGCCGGTTTTTTTCTCCTGTGTTTCCGGGCCGCCGCCCCGGGAAACTCCTTTGCCGTCCATGGGTTCATCCCTGCAAGGCGGCCCCCGGCAGAGCGGCAGTCAGGAGGAGATAAGGCTCTTGACGGAAAGCGGCCTTGCGTCTTCCCTCAGGCGGGGGCTGGAGCTTATCCGTACCCGAAAATTAGGTTCCACCGAATTTGGCCGGGTTATGACCGCCGTCAACGTTACCCTGCTGCAAAAATTGTACGTTGTTCCCCGTAACTCTTTGCCCGTGGCAAATCCGCCGCCTACCCATGTCTACACCCGGATACTGCAGGATGCGGAACGGGGGGTCTATACCCAGCCGCCCGACTCTTCCCGGGATTATCTGGAATATGTTCTGCCTTCTCTGGCGTTAATTGGGGGCGGCCGGAACGACCGGCTGCAGAGAGCGCTGGAGGATCTGCAAAAGGCCCGCCGGATAAATGGCGATTCCGTCCTGGCGTCCTGGCTCCTCGGCCTC
Organism: Spirochaetia bacterium; assembly: GCA_025997615.1. Lineage (GTDB taxonomy): Bacteria > Spirochaetota > Spirochaetia > Treponematales > Breznakiellaceae > BNUV01. Next base: position 2,751 of record BNUV01000111.1, on the reverse strand, counting down.
TGTCTGGAGCAGACCGGCGCGATGGAAGAAGCCGCAGAGGAATACCGCCGGGTCTGGGAAAGTTCCCGGGAATGTTACCCCGCTGCCCTGGGTTTGGCCCGGGTCCTGGATACCGCAGGCCGAAAAGAGGAGGCCCATGCCCTCCTGGTGGAAGTTTTCGACACCTATCCCGATAGTCTTACGGTGAGGCGGCAGTTGGCCCTGACCTATTATCACAACCGGGATTGGGATTTGGCGGAACCGCTGGTAACAATGGCCCTTAACCGGGATAACCGGGATGGGGAGCTTATCCTTATCCGGGCCCATATTTGGGTGGAACAGGGCCAGTTTCTCCCGGCCCAGGGACCGCTGGATCAATACGCTGCGATTAATCCCCATAATCCCCTGTACCTTTTTCTCCGGGCCCGCCTTCAGTTCGAAGGGAACCGGAACCGGGATGCGGCCCTCAGTTTTATCCGCACCATGCTGCGATCTTCCTCCTCTCCCCCCTCTGACGAAGCCCTGATTTATGCCGTCCGCTTGTTGATGGACTCCTCCCGCCCGGAAGACATGGACCAGGGCCGGGATCTGCTGCGCAGCCTGCTGGATCAATCCGAGAAGCCCCCCCTGCCGGTGATAAACCTGGCCCTGGATGATGCCATACGCCGGGAAGATTGGCCTCTGGGCCGTGTTTACGCTGAACGGCTTCTGGAGGAACGGCGCTCGCTCCGGGATCTGTTTCAGGCCTATACCGTGGAGCAGGGTCTGGGAAACAGCGCCGCCGCCCTGGCTTACATCGAGGAGCTTTACACCAAATCGCCGGACAACAACGAATGGACCGCCGCCTACATCTCCGCCCTGATTAATGCGGGCCGCCGGGTCGAGGCCGGCCGCATGATAGACAGCCGTCTTGCGGGTTTGGCCGGGGGGAGCCTGAAAGGCCGGTACTATTTCCTCCGCAGCCGTTTACGTACCGGCGAGGAGGCGGCCATGAACGATCTCCGGTCCTGCCTTTTTGAAGATCCCCGGAACCTCGACGCCCTTATCGCCCTTTTTGAGATTTACCACCGCCGCAAAGACGAACGCCGGGCGGTATACTATTTGAAACAGGCCCTGGCCTACTCGCCGGAAAATCCCCTGCTCAAGCGGTATGAAGCCGAATATGCCCCCCTGCTGGGCGGATACTAAGGGCCCGTCGCTCTGGGCCGATCGGTGAGCCTTGTCCGGTAGCGCTGGTAAAGGTCGTCCAGAATTTGTCCCAGCAAAGTATAGGCATCGGCGGTGTACTGCTCGATAATGTTTACCGGATTGTCCGGCAGGGTTTCTTCGGGTTTCAGAAGCTCATAGGCTTCGATATCGAAAACATCGGCCATCTTTGTCAGTGTCCGGGGCGAAATCCACTTTTTCCCGTTTTCAATATCACTGAGAAAAGGAATGGATATATCGAGCTTTTCCGCCAGCTCCGCCTGGGAAAATTTGCGAAAACGGCGGAACTTTTTCAAGTTGAAGCTCAAAATATACCGTAAATACTGTTCATCCATTATGATCATCCTTATGGGAATATACAGTATGTTTTTAAGATCGCTGATAAAGGAATAAGCATACAGAATAAAATGTATTAGCCAATGGATAATTTTTTTAGGATTAAGGGGCAAAACAGGAGGGGGCATTAAGATTTTTCACTCGTCTTGAATAATCCGGCTTTTTCAACCAAACTTGAAAGAGGAGTATTTATGGAAAAATATGTGTGCGATGCCTGCGGGTATGTCTATGATCCTGCCTTGGGGGATGAGGCTGCGGGGATAAAGCCGGGAACCGCTTTTAAGGATCTTCCCGATGACTGGATCTGCCCCCTTTGCGGCATGGGGAAAGACCATTTTGAGCAAGTCTAAGCAGGTTAAAACCCGACGGGTTTTGACCCGGGAAGATTTTATCTTCACCATAGGCTACGACGGCCCCGCCGCGGTGGTGGACAGCCAGGCCCGGCGGCGTTACGGCTCGCTCTCCACGGCGGCGCTCCTGGACAAGGGTCTTTTCCGGGCGGCCTACTCGTCAGCGGTCTACTCCGGCGATGCCGGGGAAAAAGAGGCGGTGGTAAAGGCCTACAACCAGGCCGCCGGCACCTCCTACAGCGTTTCCGCCTCCCTGGACCGCCTCTTTGGTGTCTTCCCGGTGGATGTGCGGCGGATCATTCTGATTTAGCCCAGCAATTTGTTGACGGGAGTAATGGGCATCATTCGGCGAATACCGTTTCCAATGCTATTTCAAGGCCGCTAAATATATCTACCGGCGCAATATCGCTTGCCCGGTAAAAACGGGTAAGTATCTGCCCGCCTTCAAAACGGTGGGTTTGAAGAAGTTTTGACTCCGGGTCGAGCACCCAATATTCGCGGACTCCTGCCTTGCGGTAGAGTTCAAATTTGCGGGTCATTTCACTGGCCGTGTTTGAGGGAGACAGAATCTCGGCTACAAAATCCGGAGCGCCCCGGCAACCTTCTTTCCCCCGCTTTTTTTCATCGCAAATAATGGTTATATCCGGTTGGACTACCGTATCGTCGTCTTCATCTTCTTCATAAAAAAGCCTCACATCAAAGGGGGCAGGATATACCTTGCAGGGTTTGCCCTGAAGAAATGTTGCAATCTGCCTGAATAATTCCCCAAGAATAAGCTGATGGTATGAGTTTGGCCCGGACATGGCATAGGCCACGCCGTAGATAAGCTCATATCGCCCGGTTTCATCGGGATTCCAGTCTTTGTAATCGGCATAGGTAA
>BNUV01000110.1 GCA_025997615.1 Spirochaetia bacterium | reverse complement strand
TGTTCATCGGGCCGTCAACTCCATGCTGACCGCCCACCAAGCCAAGCTGCGTGGCATGGCTTAAAGGTACATTTTTGAAATGAGGCACCCATAGCCGAAAGGTACATTTCTAAATGAGGCACCACGGGCTCGGCCGGCTTTATCCTCAGTTCCACTCGGCAAAAGGAACTTCGGAAACGACCTGTTCGTCCAGGGCGCGCAGCCGGCGGGAAAGGTCCCGGGCCAGGTTCATGATCAGGAGGGCATAGGTTTTTAAATCGGCCGTGTAGACATCCCGAAGGGCGCGGTTGGAAATTGAGGCCACCCGGGTGGGGGAAAGGGCCTTGATAGTGGCCGCCGAGGGCATCATGTCCAGCACCTCCATCTCGCCAACGGTGCTGCCTTCGCTAAATTCCGTAAGGATGATGCCGCCCTTGATCACCGCCACCCGGCCGTCGATGATGAACCGAATCCGGTCGTTCCGCTCGCCTTCCACAATGATATCTTCCCCGGCCAGGTACGATTCCTGTTCCACCAGCGGATGAATAAGGTTAATCTGATCTTCCAGAAGGCCGCCGAAAAGAGAATATTTCTGCAGGGCAAAGGATTCTACCATATTATTCCAGCAATGTTTTTATATCAGATTCAATGATTTCAGGTTTTTTATCTGGCCCATAACGTTTTACAACATCGCCAGATTTATCAACCAGAAATTTTGTAAAATTCCATTTTATATTTTTTGAGCCCAATATGCCTTTTTGTTGGTTTTTCAAAAAATTATATAATGGACTTTCATCATGCCCATTGACATTAATTTTAGCAAAACGAGGAAATGTCGTATGATATTTTAATATGCAGAAATCATTAATTTCCGATTCAGTTCCCGGTGCTTGATGCCCAAATTGATTACATGGGAAATCAAGTATTTCAAAATCTTTGTCCTTATAATCGTCGTATAATTTTTGCAAACCTTCATACTGAGGTGTAAAGCCACAGCCAGTTGCTGTATTAACAATTAGAAGAACCTTTCCATGAAACACATTCAAAGCAACTTCTTGACCATTTATATCTTTAACCAAAATATCATAAATCCCCATTGGAATCCTCCTGCCAAAAATTGTTTCCACTGCCTTAACTGCTTGCGCCGATTCCCGAAAATTAAGGTGCGGCTAAAAATTCGGGCGTAATGAAACTGACTTTTCCGACAGCCTCGTTAAACGCCGTAAAAACTGGCGGCGAAGCCGCTCACACTAATGTAAGCGACTTGGTTTATTATAATTTCTCCGAAGCAACACCTACAACTTGTGCTGTTTCTGAATCTAATGCCCTTAAGCGTAATCGACGAAGATCACCATCCCCGTCTACCCTTCCAGTTACAATCACACTCGCTCCAGCAATTTTACCGATTGAAGCAGCCATTTTATCATCCACTTCACCACTCACGCCAAAATTTTGTTCCCTGCGTAATTGGTCTAACTGGCTTCTATCAGTTATAAAATAACCTTCATTTACCCATATATATTCAAGTTCACCAACAACATATTCTGTTGTGCTTCTATCCTGTGCGGTAATATACACAATAGCAATTCTTGATCTTGGCGAAACATTTTTTAGAGTTTGTTCAGCGGCCCTTGCCAGTGCTCCTTCTACTCCTTTTGCATCAGCATTTTTACGCCCTGTTTCAGAATTATAAAGTACAACATCACCAGAAGCCGTAACTTTTTGAACATCAGCAAACATTCCATATATATTGGGCACTGGTAACAAAGTGAGAGCGTGAAAATTTCCGGCTAAGCTTATATTTTTTATATCTATATTTCCCTTGTATCCTTGTTTTTGTGCCTCTTTTTTTAATTCAGAGATGGCTTTATTTTCAAGAGTACTTTTTGATGGATGAATATGTAGCAAATTGAATGAAAGCCAAGTAGTTGTTACAGTACCAACAACCTCAGCTTCACGCCGTTCCTCTGGCGTCATTTGTCTGGATTCTAACGATATACAAGAACCCAAAAAGAAAATCACCATAATCGCCAAAACCGAAATAAAAAATTTCTTTTTTTTCATAATAGCCCCCATTATTTACCTCTTTAATGTTTTATAACACATATGTAAAATATTGTCAATAATTTTAGGGCAATTGCGCTTAACACCCTGTATGCAGAGATCGCTTCCTTTCTGTGTCGTGTCCGCAACTGCGTGGCAGTTTGGCCTACGCCGCTCCCCGCCCCGAAATGCTCAAGGGGAACAGGGTTCCTACCATCACGTACACGGCGATTCCCAGGGTCAGGAGCAGGGGGAAACCGCTGGACACGGCGATGATCCGGGCCAGAGCGCTGCCTGCCAGGGAGAGGCCGCCGTTCATGCCCCAGGCCCAGGGCAAAAGGTGGGGTTTATGCTGCTGGATGCTGTCCAGGCCGTTGGGGTAGGGCACCCCCATGAAGAAGGCCACCGGCGCGATAACCACCGCCGACAGGAAGATGCGGACGAGCAGGGAGGACGAAAGGTAGGGCGCCAAAAAAGCGTCCAGACGGAAAATGTAGAAACAGAAACCGCCGGCCACGAGGACACAGGCCAGAGGCACCACCAAAATGCGGTACTTTTTGAAGAGACCGCTGGTGATATTTCCCAAGGCGGAAAAAATCAGCATGACGGTGATAACAATGCTGGCGGAATAGGTGGGGTTGGAAAGGAAAACCCCCAGCCGCTGGATCAGGAAAATTTCGATCAGCATATACCCCAAACCCAGACCGGCAAAATAGAAAATCACCCCCGGGGTCGCAATCCATTCCCCCCGCACTTTGCGGTTTTTAAAAAGGCTCTTCCAGCGGAACACCACCGGCACCAGAATAACGATAAAACCAAAAATACAGGCCTGCACCAAAAGCGCCAACAGAAGCAGATAGCCCCACTCCTCAGAAATATCCGTAATCTGATCCAGATACATGGGGAGGTTCTCCAGTTTCAGGAAACCCGAATAGTAGGGCCGCGAATCACGGATAGGCCGGATATCAAAAATATAATCATCCTCCAGCGCTTTTCCCCGGCCCGCAAAAAATTCCCGAATTGCTGCCCGGTACATATCGATGTTGGAGAAGCTCTCCACATTAACATCATCGCCGCCTTCAAAAAGATGCCGGTACGCCCCCATCAGAATGTTGATGTCCCGCTGGGGAAGTTCCATGCCGGGAACATAGAGATATTCAAAAAAACTATTTTTTACAAAATTATTCAGATCGTAAAGTTCATCGGAAAAAGCTCCCTTCTTCACCAGAATTGTCGAAGTAGAAGTGATAAGGCCAAATGAATAAAGGCTCCTTTCCGACTCGGGGAAATCCGCTTCCTTCATGGCGGTGATCACCGTGTTAAGGAGCTTTAACACATTCCGGGGCGGGTTCAGCCAGTCCCACACCGTGATCGAAAGAATTCCCCCCTCTTTCAGGCTGGCAAAATATTCCTTCAGCGCTTCCACCGTGTATTTGTAATCTTCATGGATGGCGTATCCCCCGGAATTGGTCAGGCCGATAGAATCCACCAGGCTTATCTCGATAAGGTCGTAGGAATTTTTGTGGGCTGTGCAGTAGGAGCGGCCTTCCCCCTGAATCAGATTAACGGTTTCCGATGTAAGCAGATTTCCGGTAAAGCGGGAAACATTCGGGTCATCCCGCAGAAGGTGGATCATCTCCGAAGAGGGTTCCACAATGTCGATCCGTTTTGCGTTCTTGTAGCGGGCAATCTGGGCGTTTATGCCGCCGCTTAAATTTACCAGCAGCACTTCCGGATTGGCGATGGTAACATAGGGAGCGGTCATGGGCAAAAAGTCCATGTAGGCCGATTCCTCGTCCCGGGGATGCCCCATGATCGACACCGGGCCTGAGCCGTCTACAAAAAGCCCCCAGTAAGCCTGAGTCGGCATGACGGGGATCTTCAAAACAGCGTTATCCGAAAGCCCCGGAGCCGAGTGAAAATACTGTGAAGCGTACACATGGTATTCGCCGCCGGGACCGTAGGAATGGTGTACCAGTTTTGGATCGGGGTAATTGCGGACATAGCTGATGTCTTTGTATTCGGAAATCCGGATATCTCCCCAGAAAAAAATCGCACAGACAGAACCTAAGGCGCTGACCGTCAAGGCCAAAAGTTGCGCCGCGGAAAAACGGTACAGCCCGGTTTTTTCATCTTTAAACACCGTGGAAAAAAGCGCCGCGGCAATAGTCAGGGCCAGTATGGGCAGGATCAAATACCGGGGCGGCAGAATGAACATAAAAAGGATGATGAAAAAGCCCCCAACACCCGAGCCAATCATGTTCCAGAAATAGACTTTTTGAATAGCGTTTCGCAGGGCGATAAAAGCCGTGCCGGTAAAAGCGGCGATCATAAAAAACGGCAGACCGTAGATGATGTAGTAGGCGGCGATAAACCAGAGCTGCCGGGGATCGGAGGCCAGAAAAATCGGGTTAAAGGGCACCTTTTGGGCCAAAATCACCGCCCCCGCCATGAGAATGGGCAGACACAGGGCGCAGAACGAAAGTACCGTATCGGCCCGTTTGCTTATCCAGTCTTCGACAAAAGTAAGGATGATCCCCGAAAGACCAATCCCCAAAAGGGCCGTGGAAATAACCAGCGACCCAAAGTTGGACCAGCCCCCCACCGAGAAAATCCTCATCACATAAAGCTCGTAAGAAATCCCCGCCACGGAGATAAAGAATAATGCCGCCACCTTGGTATTTTTCATATTCTTTAATGCTAACAGATGCCCCTGCCCGGTTCAATAGTTCCGAATTTTCCGGTAACAGGGGATTAAAAAAAATCCCCGCCGCCTTTTTGACAACGGGGACTCCGGTATTACAGACTGCTAGCTAACGTTGATGTTGTCGATAGAAGACTCCATCACCGTAACCTGGCCGTAACGGCCGGGGGTCAGCATTTCCGGCCGGGCCGGTTTGGTCTTAATCTCATGAACCTGGTTATCCACATTGCTGCTGTCGATGGCATTCAGGATCTCCACCGTATGCAGGGCCAGGTCGCCGTTACTCCGGGGCTCCCTTTTCCGGCGGATTGCGTAAGCCATGTCAACCACGGCGATCCCGCGCCAGCTATTGTGGCAGGGCTCCGGGTTGCCGCTCCTGGCCGGCGCATCCGGGTCGGTGTCGCTGAATCCGTGGGTAAAGGGTACTTTGAAGGCCTCACCGGGATTACCCTTGCGGGTAAGGTAGACATTGTTCATCCAGCCGCCGAAGTTGTTGGGATCCGGCAAGGTCAGAATGCCTTCGGTACCGTAAATATCTACCCGGGGCACTTCGGGGTTAAACCCTTCGGCGCAGAGCACCAGGCAGCCGTAGACGCCGCTCTCAAATTCCAGGGACCCCAGCATGATCGATTCGCCGCCCTCACTTTTGAAGGGCTTGCCGTAATCGGGGTGCTGGGTGTTCACATAGGTCCGGCCGCCGTTGAAGTTTTTGGAAAACCCGCTGGCCCGTTTTACCGGCCCAAAGAGATTAAAGAGGACATTCAGATAATAACCACCCATATCATAGGTGATGGTCGTTCCGTGGGTTCCCGCCAGGGGATCGGGATGTTTACCGCCGCCCTGTTCATTGGCGCCATAACCCCGCATACACTGGGAATAGGCCACCAGGGGAATCCCTATCATACCGTCGTCAATGAGCTTCCGGGCAGTCTGCCAGGCGGCGCCCATGTAACAATCCGGGGCGGAACCGACAAAGAGCCCTTTGCTCTTGGCGAGCTCGTAGTTCGCCCGGGCGCCTTCCAGGGTATGCCCCATGGCCTTTTCGGAATAGGCATTTTTCCCCGCTTCCAGGATCATTTTGGTAACCTTGTTGTGGTTCCACAGCTCGGTGGTGTTTACCACCAGCTCGATCTCCGGATCGGCCAGAATTTCCTCGGTGCTCATCTGGCGTATGCCGAACAATTCGGCGCGGGCCTTGCTCTTTTCAGGGACAAGGTCAGAGCAACCCACTACCTCGACGATTTTAAACCCGCTGGTCAGCGTGTTAAGATAGGTGTAACTGATGTTACCACTTCCGATGAGCCCTACTTTTACCGGCTTTAAGTTCATAAATCTCCTCCTCTCATTGAATATATTGATGATACAAGAAACACAAGAAAAAAACCTGTCCGAAAGGCGGCGCCTATTCCACGCAGCCGGTCTCCTTCATATTGAGGTAGGCGCAGTAGAGCGAATCGGTCCAGCTTAAGTTTCGCACCCGATCCTGTTCGGCAATGGCATACTCGCAGCCCAGCTCGGCCCCCTTGGCCAAAATCCCCGGGAGATCAAGTTTCCCGGTTCCCACCGCAGTGAAACCGAAGTCGGTCTCCTTGTCCGCATTCACCAGGTACCGGGGCTGTATCATCCCGGTAAAATCTTTTACATGGAGGAGCCCCAGACGATCCTTTATCTTTTCCATGTATTCCACCGGATCGAGGCCCCCCACATAAACCCAGCCCACATCGAGCTTGATCTTGAGCCGGGGATCGATCCGGGTAAGGAAGTAATCCATCACCGAAACGCCCCTGTAGGCCACGGTGAATTCCTGATAGTGGTTGTGGTACTGGGGAGTAAGCCCCTCATCGGCGAATTTCTTGACCAGCTTGTTCATGATGTCGATATCTTCCATCATTTGATCGTAGGAGCCGTTTTTCCCATACCCCTCGCCGAAGCTGCTGATCACCGTGGACCAGCCGATGTTGACATTTTTTACATCGTAGAAATGGGCCCGCTCAACGCATTCCTTTATGGCTCCATCATCCTTTACCAGCTCCTGCATGGGGCCCGACCAGGTACATAAGCAGCTCAGGCCAAGATCCCGAAAACGCTTCAGGTTTTCAGTCTTGTCCCCGGGCATTTGCGAAAGCTCGCCGTCCATTCCTTTGTAGCCCATGTCTGCATATTTTTTATACTGAACCCAGGGATCCACATCGGGTTCCCTGAATCCAATCCAAGCGGCTTTAAGTTTCTTCATAATTTACTCCTATGAAAACGGCAGCTTTGCTACCACATTAGTCGTTTTACAGGGCGCGTATTTTTTTCCCCGGCAGTCCGGTAACTTCAACAATCTGCTCTACTGGCATACCGGCTGCCTTTAACTTCCGGGCAATTTCTTCTTTTCCTTCGGCCTTTCCTTCGGCCTTTCCTGTTTTAAATGCGTGATTAACACCGCTCGTCCAGTCGGAAAGCGCCATCTGCCGCATGTGGTACGCGTGCAGCGCCTCTTTGTCTTGGGCTACAAAATCCATCCGCTCATTCGCCCTTTGTATTGCCGCGTCCATCCTCATTGCCTCCTCTATTACTTTTTCCGGGCTGTCCTGGTCCAACCACGCAAGCCAGCGCTGCAAAGAATCGTTCTTTATGTCCTTTTGTCCCAACCGCTTGAACTTTACCATGTCGATAAAGTGTATTTCCAGCGCATCCGTCAAAATATAATCCCGCTCCGTGTCCTCCCTCAAGTGGAACGCGGCGTGATAATCTTTGGTTCCAAGATACTCAAAATTTACTATGTTGATGGCTATGACATTCGGCAGTTTCTCGTAGTCTTCTCCCTCAGCAAGGCTTTTGGTATACTCCTGGCTCCAGTAAAAGAGGCTGCGTTTATCCATATTTCCCAGGTTTTTAAGCTGAACCTCAATGTTGATCTTTGTGTCGTCTGCGGCATTGGCCC
>BNUV01000109.1 GCA_025997615.1 Spirochaetia bacterium | reverse complement strand
TTCAAATTCATCTTGTCCGCTTATGACGGTGCTCAGTCCGATCACCAAGATATCAATCAAATTATGCCGAAAATTGCCTTGTTGCCGCCTCGGATCGTGAATCTCCCCCAAAAAATCGGTCATTTTGATAATGTCGGCTTGCGTTACTTCCATTCCTTCTTCCCCTCCCAGAGAAGAATAGAAGTATATCATGGAATTCTAAATGCTTTTGCCCTGCCCGGAGGATGAAATCCCCTAGACAAGATGTGCCGGGTGGGGTAAAATTCAAGAAACAGGTGGAGTTTCCCCCTGTTTTAGCCGATACTATTGGTGAAAGAATTTACGGAAAAATTGAGGATTTTGATCAAAAGGCGTTGACAAATCTTAATTCTTTCGTATAATTTTTATTATTACGTCTTTAAGATAATTTGATTGAAAGGAGCTTGGAATGAAAAGGATATTCATTCTTGTCACCGTTGTGTTGTTGTCAGCGGGTTTGTTCGCCGAGGAAGCGATTCTCATCGATTTCTCCAAAGTTTTGGCGGACATTCATGTTAAAATTGCCGATTCTGACGAGGATACTACCCCGAATCAGAACCGTGCGACCATGATGGACTATTCCAATGTGGCCGGCGGCAGTTTTACCTCTGCGCAAAAAAACTTTATGAAGACCTCTTTGGCTATTGCCAACTGGGAAGTGATCCTCGCATCTTCTTCCCAAACGGTAACTGCCAAGAGCCTTACCTTTGCCCAGGAAGCGGATTCCCAAAAATATGGCAAAGTTATGGGTCTCCGGGTCAATTTCCCCGTGGAGCCCTTTAATTCCTGGGCCCGGGTAAAGCCGCCCTTCGATATTCCCGCCTACGAACCCCAGGGTGAAGTACAAGACGATGGCACCGTAACCCCGACCGAAGATGGTGGAAACGGTATCACCGGTCCCAGCCGCTTTGAAGATGGCTTTGGGGTGGTCAAAAATGTGGGAACCGTCAAATCCGTAGCAGTAAATGCCTATGGCTTGAATTTCCCCCACGCCCTTTATGCAGTGCTGGTCCACAACGACGGAACCGAGCAGTCGGTGTTCATGGGCTACCTCAACTACGACGGCTGGGGCGAACTTACCTGGAACAACCCCTCTTATGTCAGCGAAGTCCGGAATCGGACCCTGCGGATCTACCCGGTGTATCCCGCCTCGAGTCCCTTTGTTAAATTTGGTGGATTTATCGTCCAGCGGGATGCTGCCAAAGAAGGCGGGGACTTTATCGGCTACTTTAAAGATGTAAAGATCATCTACGATAAAGCGGTGCTGGATACCACCCGGGATATTGATGATGAATACACTTGGGGTATCATTCAGAAACGGGAGACTGCCCGTAAGAAGTTCGAAATGGAACGTTTTGGTCAGAATCAGGTCCTCCGGTATCTGGAAGCTCAAAAACAGGCTCAGGAGACCGACTTTACTCCGACTCCTGACAATTCTGAGAACCAGTAGTCGTAAGAACCGGGTTGCCGGTATGGTAAAGAGGCTGTCTGAAAATCCCCTTGGGAGTTTTGGACAGCCTTTTTTTAACTTCAAAAAATCAGGCTGACATGAGTGAAATTAAGTATCCGGATCGGGATACCCTTAGTAAAACGTATGAGCAATATGCGGAAGTCAGGCTCCTCTTCACGAAGGAGCTGGAGTCCCGCATTGAAAAAATCGTCAGGGATATTCCGTCCCATCCTACCGTCAAGGCCAGAATCAAGGATTTTGCCAGTTATTTCAGGAAGTATTTCAGACTTTTGAAGAATGATGCCGGATCTGCGGATATTACCGACCTTATCGGGGTCCGGATCGTTTGTCCATTTATGGAAGATATATCCGTGGTGGAAAACCTTATCAAAGAAAATTTTGAGGTTCTTGAAACCGAACGGAAGGGTTCAAACTACAGCTTCAAGGAATTTGGCTACGAATCCCTCCATTTATTGATAAAAATTCCCGATTTCATGATTGAAGAGTGGGGCGATCCCCATTGTACCGCTGCGGAAATCCAGATCCGTACGATTTTACAGGATGCCTGGGCGGAAGTAGAACATGAGCTGGTGTATAAAGCGGCATTTACCCCTTTTGATGAGCCCATGAAGCGGAAATTGGCGGCGGTAAACGCCAGTTTGTCCCTGGCGGATACTATTTTTCAGGAAGTCAGGACTTATCAGCGGCAGCTCAACGGTGAATTGGGCAAGCGGCGGAACTCTTTCTTCAAAAAAATCGAGGAATCCACCGACGCATTACTTTTTGAAGGGGAAAAACCCGGCGAGAGCCGGCCGGAAGCTCCTCATCATGTTCCGCCCAGCGGCTCTATTGACGATTTGCTCCTGAACGCCCTTTATGCCCATAACAAAAACCAGTTTAGCGAGGCCATAGAATTTTACAGCCGCATTTTAGAGATGGATCCTTCCCCCGCCACCAAGGCCCTCATCTATAAACACCGGGGGATGGCGCATTTTGCCCGGTCCCACTACGGGGAAGCCATAGCGGATTTTGCCAACGCCCTGGAACTGGATCCCCATTCCTACAAGGCTGCCTATTACCGGGGGGTGGTGCACTCGGTCCTCCAGCAATACGCCCAGGCCATCGACGATTTTTCCGAAGCCCTGGCCATCAACCCCTACCAGCCCTTCTGTTTTTACCGCCGGGGTCAGGCCTATTACCACATCGAGGACTTTCCCCAGGCCCTGGCGGACTGCGAGGCGGCCTTATCTCTGGAGGCCCTGGAACCGGCCCGGAAATTCCGCTCGCTTTTATTGGATAAGCTGAAGATGTAGGGCTCCGGATATTTTTGTCTTCATGTTCACTTGACAAAGCCGAATGTTTTAGGTATATTTTCAATACGTCAATAAAAACTGAAGGTTTTTATTAGTCTCCTTCGTCTAGTGGTTAGGACATCGGGTTTTCATCCCGACAACGGGGGTTCGACTCCCCCAGGAGATGTAACAAGCAATCTAGTGAGGAATACATGATACGAGGCGGCGATATTGTCAAGGGAAGTTGTTTGCTCCAGAAGGGGCAGCCATATCTGGTGGTAGAACGGGAATTTCATAATCCCGGCAAGGGAACCGCCATTGCCCGGATAAAGATGAAGAGCATTAAAGACGGCGCAGTTTTGACGCTGACCATCCCTACCCAGCAGGAAATTGAGGACGCCCAGGTGGATGTCCACAAATGTCAGTACCAGTATGCGGATCAGGATAATTTTCATTTCATGGATAATGAAACCTTTGATCAGCACGAGGTGCCTATCAGCGAAATGGAAGAAAAAAAGCTCTACCTTAAAGATGGCGATGTCTACGAATTGACCATTTGGGAAGGAAAAGTCATCGACATAAAAATTCCCTACAAGGTGATTTTCACCGTGGCCGAATCGGAAAATTATGTTAAAGGCGACACGGTTTCCGGAGCCACGAAGCCGGTGACCACCGAAACGGGCCTGACCGTGCGGGTGCCCCTGTTCATCAAGCAGGGCGAAAAAATTCTTGTCAATACCGAGACTAACGAATACGTGGAACGGGTCAACAGCTAAGGGCCGGACGTGGAGGCTTATATTGCAGCCTTTGGGACGAAGGAAGTTTCTTTCAGGTTCAGGGGCCGTGATTATGCTTTTGCCCTTTCCCAGGGCCTTTTCAGCTCCGCCGGAATTGATGCGGGGACTGCCCTGTTGCTCCGCTTTTTTTCCCGGATGATCGATGATGATACTCAAACGGATCGCCCTCCCCCCAAAATGATTCTGGATGCCGGATGCGGTATCGGCGTTATCGGTATCTGCGCGGCGGCCTCTTTTCCCGGCCCCGGCGGTGCTGTCCGGGCCCAGGACCGTGACGAGCTGGCCCGGGTCTTTACCGAATACAATGCCCGGCAAAATGGTATTCCGGCGGATCTTTTCGAGGCCCATACCGAGCCGCTTTTGGCGGGTCCCCCGGAAAGCCGCTGGGATTTGATCCTGTCCAATGTTCCTGCCAAGGCAGGAAAACCTGTCCTTGAAGATTTTGTTTTTCGTTCTGCGGGATTGCTCAATGACGGGGGCCGGTGCCTCATCGTGGTGGTGAATCCCCTGGAGGAATTTTTCCGTGGGGCGATCGCCGCCGCCAATGCGCCCCTGCTGGGGGAAACCGAAGGGCCGGGGCATCATGTTTTTCTCTACGGCCCCTCAGCTTCAAGTGCGGATACCGGCTGCGCAAAACCAACGGCTATCGGAAAATCTTTTTTTCAGGATCATTCTTTTTACCGGCGGGCGAATGCGGTGTACACCATGGAGGATACAAGCTACCAACTGGAAACAATCCACGGCGCGGCGGATTTTGACAGCCCCGGCGGTGAGATTCAGGCGGCGGCAAAACTTTTTTCCCGGCTCATGGAAGCCCCCTCGCATTTGCCCGGCACCATTTTGAATTCGGTCCTTATCCACGAGGGCGGACAGGGGCATTTTTCCGCCTGGCTTGCGGCCCGGTTTTCGATGAAAGATACCGCCTTTGTCCTTTCCGGCAGGAACATTTTAGCCCTGGAAGCGGCGCTGCATAATGCCAAAGATCCCGGCCGCAATCATTTCCCCCCGCGCCAAGTTCAAATCATCAGCGCCGTTGATCCGTTTTTGGACGGGGAAAAACTCCGCGCCGCCGCGGTAAATGGCTACAGCCTCATCGCCGCCTTTCCGGAGATCATCCCCCAAACAAGCTATCATGAAGCGCTTTGGGAAAGCTTTGATCAACTTTTAGCAAAAGACGGCATCGCCCTGGTGGGCCTTTCCTCTACCGAGGCGGAACGGTTCGACCGCAAAAAGCCCAAGGGCTACACCCGGCTGGGCGACTTAAAACGAAAAGGTTTTCGGGCCCTGGCGTATTCTTGTTAGCGGCGAAAAGTATAACACCGGGGAATTTTCCTCCCCCTGAAATCTTCATCGGTAATTTCCGCATCCATCTCCCGTACGGTAAAGCCGGGGAAACCATCATCATTTAATTTGAAATGCCGGGCATTGGCGCTGAACCACAGCGTTCCGTTTTTTTCCAGAAGCTCCAGACAGCGGGAAATAAGGTTTTGATAATCCCGTTTGATGTCCAGCGTGCCTGTCATTTTTTTGGAATTGGAAAAACTCGGCGGATCAAGAATAATGATGTCCCAGCGGAGACCGGCCCGGGCAGCGTGATCCAGAAAAGAGAGCGCCTCGGCCCGGATAAGGCGGTTTTGGGAGCCGCCCCGGTCTTGAGGAGACCTGAAAAAATCCCGGCCCTCCACGATGCGGGCATCCAGATGGTTAAGGCTGAAGTTCACCGCCGCCCAGTCAAGATAGGTCCGGGACATATCCACCGAATCCACCGCAGAGGCACCTCCAGAGGCCGCGTACACGGAAAAAGATGCGGTGTAGCAGAAAAGGTTGAGCACCCGTTTCCCCGCAGCTTCCGAGCCTATTAAAGCCCGCATTTTCCGGCGGTCCGGGAAAAGCCCCGTGTCAAGGTAGTCCGAAAGATTCACCCGAAAAAGATGGCCGCCCTCTCGCACATCCTGAATAAAACTTTTATCATCAATTTTATGATACTGGTTGTTCCGGCGCTGCGGTTTCCGTTCCCTGAAAAAGAGGCGATCCTGCCCGATTTTCAGCGCCTCTGCCGCCGCTTTCTTCATCAGCGAAAGCCAGCGCTCCTCCTCGGCCTCGTCCTTTTCGTAAGGCCTCCGGTACAAAGCCCCGGAGGCGGCATCCTTGTACCAGTCCAGGGCCAGGGGAATTTCCGGAATATCCCGGTCGTAGAGACGGTAGGCCTCGGCGCCAATGCGGGCCGCCCATTTTCGCAGGTGCTTCTGCCGTTTTTGCAGACGGTTAAAAAGCATCTCCGCCTGGGCTTCGTTTTTAAGCTCATTTGTCACGGTAGTATTACCTAACAGCAAATCGTTAAAAAAGTCAAGAAAAACCAGAGGGCTCTCTCTGCCTTCCCATTAGATCAGCCTCCACTCCCCTGCGCAAGCAGGCTCTTGGGAGCGGGACCGGGCTGGCAAAAAAAGCTGGTGGAGTCCACCTCCGCAGCCCTTCTGGGGTGAGCGTTTTAGTTGTATATGCCAATCCCGCTACTGGCGGCGCAGCATATACAGCCCTGTTGAGACTGTCGGAAAACCCTTTCATGCAAAATGACTTTTCCGACAGCCTCGTTAGGCGAAGTAAAAATCTGTTATGAAGCGCCCGTCATGAATGGCGGGCGAGCTTTACTTTAGCCATTTATACTTTCTTTTTCATAATATACTATATCCATTCTTTCATTTATTTTTTCTATTTTTCCAGTCTTTTTATAACCTATTTTTTCATATAAATAACAATTTCCTTCTTCTTGTAATATTGTGTCTAAACACCAACCTTCCTTTGGATTATATTTTTTCTCAATTATTTTAAATGTTTCTTGTGCTATTCCTCTATTTTGATATTCTGGTATTATAAATATTGGTGAAATTCTACATTTATTTCCATTGTCTATTTTATTTATTCTTATTGCACCAACTGATTTACCGTTAAATTTTATTATATAATAATCCGTCGTTTCTTGTTTTATTCTGCCAATAATTTTTTCCACTTTTTCATTTCCAGGACTAATTTCATAATCCTGATATTTTTCCAGTAATTTTTTAAATGCAATTAATTGCATCTGATGTATTTCATTTGCATTCTCAACTGTTGCCTTTAATAAAATTATATTCATTTTATTCTCCTATAATTTTAATAATAATTTACCCTATAATTTATTTTATGTCAATATGTTTTCTTTTGCCCTGCATGGATGCAGGGCGATTCGCCGGAAATTTTCTGATTTTTATTTCGCCTAACGTGAAAGCTATACGACGTTTTTGCGGTTGCGATAAAGGAAACCGTAGGTTTCCAGCAACCGCAACGGACTTTAGTCCGCAATGTGCCGGAGAAAAAAACGCACTAAGGCCAAAGGCCCTCCCCCGCGCAAGCGGGTTCTTGGCGTTTTTTCGTAGGTCAAGCCGCTACTGCGGCGTCAGACCTTTGGTCTGCGCGTATAGCGTATGTTGAGACTGTCGGAAAAGCCCCTTGAGGCAGATAGACATATCGAAGTTTGATGCGGACTATCACAATGACATAACCGGCACGCCTGCAATAAGCCCCAGAGTTTTGCTGAAGATAGTACTGTATTGCTATTCGCGGGGAGTAATAACCTCGCGGCCAATGGCGAAAGCGTGTACAGAAAACATGACCGTAAAAGCGCTTGCAGAGGACATAGAGCCGCATTTTTCGGTAATAGCGGAGTTTATATCAAAGAACAGCGAAAAGATAAAAGACGTGTTCACTCAAGTTTTGCTGTATTGCAGCGAATTAGGGTTGATTAAAGGTGACTTATTCGCGATAGACGGGTGCGAGCTGCCATCAAACGCGTCGTTCGGACTTTAGTCCGCAGAATGGTCCGGAACTATTGGCGAATTAAAAAAGAAGAAGGCCGATTTAGCCACCTTGAGCAGTCGGCTTATAGAGAGACATAAAAAGCTTGATGCGGAAGATAAAAACAACTGCGAACTGAGCAAGGAAGAAATAAAGGCGGCAAAGGAGCAACGGAAAAAACATATTGAACGGATCAATAAAAAGATAGAATACATTGATCAATTTTTTGCGGACGACCCAAAGCTCAGATTCGGCACGAGGTATGAAGTGCGATCGTCGGACCATAGGTCCGCCATAACCGATAATGAAAGCGCGAAGATCAATCGGACTGAAAGTCCGCGGGCCTCATGGGGTCATTCAAGGATATAATGGAATAGCAGTGGCAGATGCCGAAAACCA
>BNUV01000108.1 GCA_025997615.1 Spirochaetia bacterium | reverse complement strand
ATACGAACATTGTTCTTAATATGACGTATGCCAAGGGAATTCATATCATAAAAGAATGCTAAATCTCCTATTACAAGAAAACACAATTTGTCGGTGGCTACAAATTTGGTAAAGAAGCTGATAGCTACATTGCTGCCGCCGGGCATAATGGCAGCGCGAAAGGGTGGGCAGAAGCGGCCGGATTTAAGTATTTTTCCGCGGGCAGCAAAGAAGAATTTTTACAGCATAAGGATGAATTTATTGGCAAGTCGGACCAATCAATAGTGTTTGAAGTGTTTACTACACCCGAAAACGAATCGGGTGCGGTAAAGGCCATTGTGGAAAATAGCAAGATTTTGTCGGGGGTTGGTACCTTAAAACATAAGGCCCGTTCTGTAATAGGCGATGAAGGAGTAAAAGTATTGAAAGGAATATTGAAAAAATGAAAATCGGAATAATCACCTTTCATTGTGGCGATAATTATGGGGCGGTATTACAGGCATTTGCCTTGTTTCACAAAATGCAGGAATTGTTTACTTCTGCTGACGTATTCATAGTTGATTATCGTCCGATATATATTAAAAAAATGTTTTCCCTGTTTCGTAACCGAAATATATTTTATTTCATAAATTCTATTTTGCAATTACCGTTTTCGCTTATGATAAAATATCATTTTAATCATTTTAGAAAGAAACACTATAAATATATTTCTATTCATAATACCGGTTCATTGGATTTTATAGTATGCGGCAGCGATCAAATATGGAATCCCCTGATAACCAAAGGGCTTGATGATCACTATTTTGGATTTTTTGATGGTTTTTCCGGTAAAGCTGTTGCGTATGCGGCAAGTGATGGCGGTAATATTGAGAAAGACGGAGATAGCAATAAGATAGAACGATATTTAAATAACCTTTCGGCTATATCGGTCAGAGAAAAATCAATGATACCTATAATTCAAAAGTATCATAAAAATGGTATTGCTTCTATTGATCCTGTATTCCTGCCCGGGGTGTCGTTTTGGACAAGAAATGCTCAAAAGCAAAAATTTCAAAATTATATTTTGGTATATCGTGTATTGCCTAATGATACTATTTTAAGGGATGCAGAACAGATCGCAAAGCAGACAAATAAGCACATTATTGAAATCCGTTTTGGAATACCATATAAAAATTTGTTTTCAATTAAACATACGGTATTACCCGTTGTTAGTATCCCTGATTTTCTTTCTCTGTTTTTATATGCGGATTTTGTGTTAACAAATTCATTTCATGGAACGGCATTCTCTGTTATTTTTAATAAGCAATTTTGCTCCTATAAAATAAATGACTCAATAAGTTCCAGGATTACCGATTTATTATCGGATATTGAATTAACTGAACGATATGTTGAATGTTCTGTTGAGACTATAACAAAAAAGATAGATTATCAAACAGTAAACGAGAAAATAAAACAAAAATGTTTATCCGCAAATAGTTATATTTTAGAATCACTTGGTAAATCATAACCGCATGAATATTTTATTTATTAGTCTGCATATCCCGAATGGTATCAATGGCGGCGCCGAACGTGTTATATCGGGACTTGCTGGCGGGTTGCGGCAAAAAGGATTCACGGTATATACATTGAGCTTTGATGATCCTGCTGTTGATATGCATCAGCATTTCTGCGTACCACAGGGCAGTACGCAGAAAGATACGATTGTATATATTTCCGGCATAATGGAAAAATATGCCATAGATACGGTGATACTGAATGAAACAGGATACCGTATGCTTGCCTTGTTTCGCGCATTAAGGAAGTGTGACTCTCGATTAATAACCGGTGCCTCTCGGTTATTAATCGAGAGTCACCATATCATCGCGGATTTTTCCTATGTTTTACGGTGGTGCGTTTATTCGCTCAAAAACAGCCCCTGGACAACTCGATTGTTAAAAATGGTCTTTTTTGTACCATTTGTACTATTGGCGTTGTTGCGCAGTTATCTTGTTTACTATCTGTTCGTATCAATGAGTGATACCTGCATAGTGCTCTCGTCAGCATTCATTCCCGATTTAAAAAAGAAATGTTTTTTCATGAAGATTGATGATACAAAGCTGGTGGTCGTCAATAACCCTTTGAGTTTTCCGATAGAGGGAATACGCACAGATATAAAAGAGAATATCGTTTTATTTGTGGGGCGTTTGGACGATTACGATAAAAATATTTTCGAAGTTGTACATATATGGGAAAAAGCAACCCGTGATACACAATTTAGTACATGGAAGCTGATAATAATCGGGGACGGACCTGATAAACAGCGCATGGAAAAATTAGCCGAAAAAAAGAAGCTGACGAACATTATTTTTATGGGAAAACAGAATCCGGTAGCATGGTACAAAAAAGCAAAAATTCTCATGTTGACTTCCCGTGAGGGATGGGGGTTGGTGCTGACCGAGGCAATGCAGTTTAAGGCAATTCCTGTTGCGTATAGTTCGTATTCATCGGTGGTGGATATTATTAAAGACGGACAAACCGGATATCTAGTCAAAAAGAGCGACCGGAAATTGTATGCAGAAAAATTGTCATGGATTATGGAAAACTGGAATGATTTGAGCGATGTTCGTGAAAACGGATATCAGTATGTACAAAAATTTTCACTTGATAAAATTGTAGATGAATGGGGAAACATGCTTTTGAGAATCAATAAATGACCAACAGTATTTTATTTTCGTTGCCATATTTAGGCATTTTTTCCATCCTGTTATTATTTTCATTCAAATTGCAAACTAATCAAAAGAAATATATAGCGATATACAATAATAATACAATACTATTTAGTGTTATTATGTTATTATTTTTTTTTGGATTTAGGGGGTATGTGTTTACTGATTGGATAACTTATCAAACTATATATGAGGTTGTTCCCTCTTTGTTTAGTAATTTTGACTATATAGAAGATTTTTTTTCGGGCGATAGATTTGCTTCTTTGGAAATTGGGTATCTTATTTATAATGTAATATGTAAAACTATTTCCCCAAATTTCTTTTTCTTTCAATTTATTTCAAGTCTTATTGATTTAATTATTTTATATTATTTTTTTAAGAAATATATACCTGATAGGATAGTGTTTGGCTTTTTATTTTTTCTTGTTTTTTCTGGGGTTGCTCTTGAGATAAATTTAATGAGAAATGTAAAAGCTATTATGCTGTTTTTGATATCTATAAAATATATTGAAACCAGAAAATTGTGGCCTTATATGGCTATTAATGCTTGTGGTATTATGTTCCACGCATCATCAATAGTATATTTACCGTTATATTTTATTTTAAATAGAAGCTATTCCAAAATATTGATATTGTCATTATTCTTAGCCGGTTGTGTCATATTTCTGTTTTCCATTAAATGGATAAAAGGGCTTATTATACCATTGGCTGAAATGGGAAATACTAGATTATCAATATTGGTAAGAATATATTTGGACTCAGATCTTTATTCACAATCTTCCGGTTTATCAATAGGATTCATTGAACGAAATTTGACTTTTATTATTTTTTTAATATATCATGATAAATTAGTTAAAAATTCAAATCAGAATATAATATTTCTAAATTGTGCATTTATTTATAATTTTATTTATTTGTTTTGTTCTGAATTATATGCTTTAATATTTAGATTTCCATTTCTTTTTGTTTTTTCATATTGGATATTGTATCCAAGAATTTATAATATCTTGTCAAGAAAAAAGCAAATAATATTTCTGACTATATTATTGTTTTATAGTGTGACGAAATTAATAGTTACATATGATACCATAGGGATGTCATACAAAAATGTATTGTTTAAACATGAGTCATATGAACAGGCAAGAATAATAGCACAAAGTGAAGGTGAGTTATGGAAGAAAGACATGATTCAGAATATGCATAAATGAAAAATTTCTTATTAGGTGTTTATAAGTTAACTCAATCTATAATAATGTGGATTCCAATAAAGTATATCCGATGGATATTTTTCAAGATATTATTAAATCATTGTGGGAGAGAAGTGTATTTTTCAAGAAATATTGAAATCAGAAAGCCAAAAAATATTTTTATCGGTAATAATGTTATAATTAATAAAAATGTTTTGTTAGATGGTCGTGGTGGAAAATTGATAATTGGTAACAATGTAGATATAGCACAGGAATCTAATATTTGGACTCTAGAGCATGATCCCCATGATGATTTTCATTTAGTAGAAGGTAAATCGGTAATAATTGGTGATTATGTATGGATAGCATCTAGAACTACTGTTTTACCAGGTGTAAAGATAGGAGATGGTGCAGTAATTGCTTCTGGTGCTGTTGTTGTTAAGGATGTTCCAGATGGTATGATAGTGGGAGGTGTGCCGGCAAAAATAATAAGTAAACGGAACAGTAAACTGCTTTATAATTTATCTAAATACAAAACGTGGTTTGATTGATATATGTCAGAAAACAATGTTTTATTTGTCTATAATCAGGAATCAAATTACTCAAGCGGAGGAACAGCCGTTACTTCCCAAAATATATTATTATTAAAAATGTTTTCAGATAATGTCATTCTTTGTAATTTGAAGAGTAATCGTGGCAAGGCTTTATCAGCATTATTATTAAGATTGAGTTTTATTCAATATAAAAAAATAAAAAAAATTATCATAAAAAACAATATAACGCATATATTTTTTAATTATTCTGTTTATGGAATATTAATTAAGAAAATAAAGAAATTTAGAAAAAACATAAATATTATTTCATATTTTCATAATTGTGAAGCCTTGTATATGCACGATCAATTTAAAAGGCAAGGCTTACCGTTTTATTTTCTTTATGTTTTAACAATTCTTAATGAAAGTGCAGCATGCAAATATTCAGATAAATGCATCTTTATTACTGAAGAGGATAAAAATGAGATTAACAGAAGGTATAAATTTCCATTAAAAAAATCAAATATATTGCCAGTTCTGTTAAATGACAAGTATGCTTCACGCGTTGGTGATGATAATTTCTATTTATTGTTTTTTGGAAGTGCTTTTTTTGCAAATATAGAAGCTGCAGAATATTTGATAAAAGAAATATTACCAAATATTCCATATTCTATTGTAATAGCTGGAACCAATATGGATAAAGCACTTGCCAAATATAATAATATAGAAAATTTAAAGATTATTGGTTTTACAGAAGAATTGAATAAATTATTCGCTGGCGCTAGTGTTTTTATTGCTCCCATATTTTCTGGATCCGGAATGAAAGTAAAAATCGCCGAAGCTCTCATGCATGGTAAAAAAATTATTTGCTCAGAAAAAGCTATAATTGGTTATGAAAAAATAAGTTCTATTATTGTTTGCAAATCTACAAATGAATATATTACTGCTATTAATAATATTGATGTTAATAAAATATTTTATCAGGAATCAAGGGATCTATTTTTAAAGAAATATTCTATTGACAATTTGCAATACTATTATAAGTCAATTGACGAAATATTTAATTGAATCAAATTAAAGTACTGCCGGGAGGACATATATGAAAGATTTGGTTGACAGTTTTTGAATAGCAAATTGCCTCAAATTGTAAATGATCGTCAATTACTTTGTTCGAGGTTTGCGTTTTTGGTATTGCCGGACAGTGTCTTGGGGATGGATCCAACGGGTATGAACCGCACAAAGGTTTTAATCTCTGGGGGTCTAATTCCCCGCCCTTTAGGGCGTAAAGCTGGGGGTGTGGGGGATATGTTCCCCCACATACGTAAAGCTTTCAAGGAGAAATCTTCAGATACCTCGCCCTTTAGGGCGAGGAGGTTCATTTTCAGAAAAACTATCAAATTTATTGAGTCCAAAGTATGCTCATTTCAATCATTACTCCCAGTTATAACTGTACCTCATTTATTTTTTGTACTTGAAGAAAAATTGCAACGCTATTCAGAAAATATTAATTGGTATTACATTGGAAAAATTGTAGATAAAGAAATAGCTATACCCCAAAATACAAGGATACAAATTCATGGAGGGAATCAACGTCTGCCCACCGAAGAATTAAATTACCTTATAAGTATTTTGCATTATGGAATTTTCTTTTATCCATCGAATAGTTATAGATTTGGGGCAAGCGGTGCAGTGTTTGATTTATTAACTTTTTTGAAACCAATAATTGCCATTAGAAATCCGTATTTTGAATATCTCTTTGACAAAATGGGCAATATCGGTTTTTTATGTGACTCGTTAGATGAAATGACGATTGCTATAGAAAACATAATCGGCAATAATGATAGTGAATTATATATACAACAACAAAATAATATAAAAAATGGCCTTAAATACTTTTCTCTAGATTATCTTAAAAATGATATGATAAAAATATTTGACAAATTACAAACATGATAATCTCTCTCCTTGTCTTTTCTTCCATCGGCATGGATGATCAACTATTTGTTTCAGGATATCTGTTACAGTTGCCGGGCTAGAAAGTTATGGAGAGCTTTTTAAAACAAGAATTGTCAGACTAAAAGTTATTATTATACATGAAAATCTGTATCCTAACCCCACGTTTTCCATTCCCTGAAAATGGCGGTGATGTATTGCGCATAAACAATATATGCCGTTATCTTAAAAGCAAGGGGCATCTGCTTGTATTAGTCTCTTATTGTTCCACTACAGACATAGAAAACCAGCATAATTTACCAGAACAGATTTATGATAAAATATATTATGTAAAAAGAAATGGCGTGATATCGTTAATAAATTCTTTAGCTGCAATTATTTTCAATAAACCTATTCAGATTGGCTATTATTTTTCATTTGCCTATTTATCAATATTCAAAAAAATTGTAAAATTAGAACAGCCTGATTTATATCTTGCCCACTTATTACGAATGGTTCCATATCTCAATATCTGCCGTTTACAGGATACATCTATTATAGAAATGACTGATGCACTTTCAAAAACTTATAATATGGCTGGTAAATCATCTGGTGTATCGTTAAAGAAGATTATATATATGCTTGAAGAAAAACGTATTGCAAAATATGAAAACAAAACAATTCATAATTATAAAAAATGTGTCCTTGTATCAGAGGCGGATAAAGAATTTCTTGAATATAAATCATTATGAATAAGTCCCTTTATGTATATACAAATGGTATACGGTGTTTGCCGGAAATTCAAAACGAGTATGATATGAATAAGATTGTATTTGTGGGGAATATGCGAACACTGCAAAATCAAGATGCGGTACACTTTTTCATAGATGATATTTTACCATTAGCAAAGAAAGTAATTCCGCAAGCTGTATTTCATATAATCGGCGCTGAACCTCCCCTTGATATTCAGAAGATGGCGGATGGTAAAAACATTATCGTTAGTGGATTTATTAATTCTATTGAAGATGAAATAAAAAATGCGGCTGTAGCAGTGGCGCCGGTTCGCATTGCCGCGGGTATTCAGAATAAAGTGCTTATTTCTATGGCTTGCAGTATTCCGGTTGTATTGACATCGTTCATATCGATAGGTATTCCTGAACTTGTATCAACTAAAAATTGTATTATTGCTGATGAAAAGGCTGATTTTGCAAATGCGATTATATTGTTGATACAAAATGAAGATATGCGTAATAGTATTGGCAAAGCTGGATATGATATGGTAAAGACTGAATATTCTTGGAATAAAAGATTAAGTGGATATGAAGAATTATAATATAACTAAGGTTGTTTTATTGGAAACAATTAAGTGCTTTTATACAATTTTTTTAAACAAGATAGAAATCAAGGAGAATAAAGATGAGTCATGATTCAAAAAAGGTCGCTATGATCTCCGGTATAACCGGACAGAGCGGAGAATATCTGGCAAAATTCCTTTTGGAAAAAATTATAGGAGTTTGGGCTTGTACCGCCGCGGCGCAACCGATACTTTTTCAAAACTAAAAGAGCATGGAATTCTTGATCAAATTGAGCTGCTTGATT
>BNUV01000107.1 GCA_025997615.1 Spirochaetia bacterium | reverse complement strand
GCGGGGGTGGGCACGACGGATCTTGAGGTGGGAATTCTTAAAGGGGTCTGCGCATTTCGCAAACCGGAAACTCTGCGGATAAATCTTTGGGGGCCGGGCGAATTGCCCCCCGGTGTGTATCCCAAGGATATAATTCTGGCGGTCATCGCCAAAATCGGCGTAGCCGGCGCGACAGATCAGGTGATGGAATTCCGGGGGCCCATGGTCACCGCCATGAGCATGGAAGGCCGGATGACCCTCTGCAACATGGCTGTAGAGGCCGGGGCCACCAGCGGGGTCTGTATGCCCGACATGAACACCGTGAATTACCTCTGGCCCTTTATCGGCCCCGAAGGCGACGGCTCGTATAAAACACCGGGAGCAGCGCTGGAAGATTTTTCCCAATGGATAAGTGATGAAGATGCGGCCTACTCCGCCGTGGTGGATCTGGACTGTTCAAATCTGGAACCTTTAGCTACCGTTGGGTACAAGCCCGACGAGGTAAAGCCCATCCGGGAACTGGCGGGGACAAAGGTTGATCAGGTCTACATCGGTTCCTGCACCAACGGCCGCATCGAAGACCTCCGCGCCGCCGCCAGTGTGATCAAGGGCCGGAAAGTAGCCCCCACGGTGCGGGCCATCCTCGCCCCGGCCACCACGGAAATATATGCCCAGGCTCTGCGGGAGGGCCTTATCGCCCAATTTCTCGATGCGGGTTTCTGCGTTACTAACGCTACCTGCGGCGCATGCCTGGGGATGTCCAACGGCGTATTGGCCGAAGGTGAAGTGTGCGCCTCCACTACCAACCGTAATTTTTTTGGCCGCATGGGCAAAGGCGGCATGGTCCATCTGATGAGCCCTGCTTCGGCGGCGGCAACCGCTGTCAACGGTTCCATCATAAGCGTTAAGGCGCTATAGGGGTAAAACATGAAAACTTTTGGCGGAACAGTTCTTTTTTTGGACAGGGATGATATCAACACCGACGAGATTATTCCGGCAAAATATTTAACGGAAAATTCCCGGGAGGCGTTAAAGCCTTATCTTCTGGAAGATTTAAAACTTGGCAGCTTCGATCCTGAAAAAGATACCGCCGGGATCGGTGCGGTGGTTTCACGGGCAAATTTCGGCTGCGGCAGTTCACGGGAACACGCTCCCTGGGCCTTCGAGGTGAACGGCATCAACATTGTAATTGCCTCCGGTTTCGCCCGGATCTTCCGGCAGAATATGTACAACTGCGGCATGATCGCCGCCGAAATTCCCGCATCAACCCTGGATGAAATTTTCAAGGGTTTTGCGGATAAAAAAACCCTTCTCTCGGTGGACATAACTGAAGGAACACTGACTTTCAGCGCCGAAGGAAAAGAAAAAAAAGTCCCCTTTGCTTTGAAGGATTTTGAAAAAGCTTTGGTGGAAACAGGGGGCTGGGTGGAATACGCCGCAGCTCATTATTAAGAAGGAGTGATAAGATGTTTAGTACCACTGTAAGCCCCCGTTTCGGCGATGTTGACGTACTGGGGCACATTAACAACACTGTTTTAGCGGAATGGTTCGAGCAGGGGCGGAACCCCCTGTTCAGGATCTTTGAGCCCAGCCTGAACTTTTCCCCCGAAACCTGGTCATTGATCATGGCCCATACGGATTACGATTTTGTGGGTGAACTTTTTTTCCGGTACGATGTGGAAATTCGCACCTACATAGTCCGCATCGGCACAAAATCTTTTACCTGCTATCAAGAGGCCTGGCAGGAGGGGCGGCTCTGTACCAAGGGAAACGCCGTGGTAGTCCATTACGATTTCAAAAAGAAAGAGACCACCCCCATTCCGGAGGATAAAAAAAGACTATTGGCGGAACACCTCTACAATCCCAGCGCTATACCCGACAAGGCGGCGCCGGCAATGTAAAGGATGGGATGTTTTTTAAATTTGATAATGAGAAAAAGCAGCGCCGCAAAAAGAATACATTCTTTCCAGCGCAGCAAGACAAACCAATCCTCTGCAGCGCTGTTGTAGAGGGCTATTTTGATGGCGCCAAAACCGGCGGCGGAAAGAAGCCCCAGGGCGGCGGGACGGAGGCCCCGGAACACCGCCTGCACAGTGACATTTTCCTTAAACGCCTTTAACATCCCCGCTACAATAACGATGATGATAATGGAAGGCGTCACCAGACCCAGGGCCGCCATAAAAGAACCGGGGATATTGGCGGCCTCGAATCCGGTTAAGGCGGACATATTTACCCCGATGGCGCCGGGGGACGATTGGGCTAAGGCCTGAAAATTAGCGATGTTTTCCAGGCTAAGCCACGCATAACGATTTGCCAGACCGTAAAGAAAAGGCAGTGTCGCCAGTCCTCCTCCCACGGCAAAAAGGCCAATCTGGAAAAACTCAGCGTAAAGTAAAAACAGATTCATGATGCGCTTCTTTTAGGCCGGTAAACAAAAAAGCCCATAAGCCCCGCGGCCAGAACTACCAGCACCGGGGAAAAACCCCAGACCGCCTGAAGAATAAGGGCGGCCAGAAAAACAATCACCGCACCAATGTCCTTAAAAACGCCCTTGACCATTTTTATCACCGTGTCAACGATTAACGCTCCCACTGCTACCCGGATACCGGCAAAGGCGTGCTGCACTGCGGGAATATCGGCAAAATTTTTAAGGCAGATGGCAACGATGGACATAAGGCAGACCCCCGGCAAAATAAAGCCTATGGTGGCGATAATGCCGCCGGGAATCCCCTTGCGTTTGAAACCGATAAAAGTCGAAACATTAACGGCGATAATGCCCGGCGTCACCTGGGCGATGGTGTAGTAATCCATCACCTCGTCCATGGTAGTCCATCCCCTTTTGCGGATAATCTCCCGGTCCAGCACCGGGACCATGGCATACCCGCCGCCGAAGGTAATACACCCGAGCTTTACAAAGGTAAGGAAGAGCCCGAATAATTCCCTCACCGGCAAACCCTAAAAAGCATATCCCACGGCGAACATCAGGAACGAATTATAATGGCCCCAGTAGTTCCGGGCCTTGATATACTCCGCATAACTGTCGTAGTCAGGGGAATAAGGATTATAAGAATCATTTACCGCGCTCCCAAAAATGGCGTCCCAGATAGACAAGTTATAATGATAGCCGGCCTGGAAGTACAGTCCGGGAACCGCCGCCGTGGTGAACTTAAGGCCGCCCTCAAAAACAATCCCCATATCCGGCCCCATGAGGCTGAATACCTTATCACCAAAGGCAAAAGACAATCCCAGCTCTCCGTAAGGAACAAAGGCTATACCGCCGGCCCTGATGGGGATATAGATACCGCCCGCAAAGTCAAAGGCGGTAAAATCGCCCCCGGTGCTGATAAGCCGCAAGGCCCATCCGGTAACGCCGCCCCAGCCTTTAAGAGACAGATTGAAAGCGGGCATACCGGGATCAAGAAGATAGGTGAAACCGGCGGAAATGTAAAGATTAGGTTCGGTCCGCAGATTTTCACCCTGTTTTTTCTGATCTTCTTTTTTAGCCAAGAGGGTTTTATCCCCCGCCACGGCATCGCCAAACCGGTCAAGCCGCCAAATGCCCCATTCCTTTGCCCATTCGGAGCTTACCGAAGCGCCGTTCACCTGAAACACCACTGTGTAGCCGTCGTTGTTATTGGCGTTTATCGACTCCAGGCTGATTTTGATATAGCCGCTCTTGGGCCGCATCGAATTTTCTATAAGCCAGCCCACGGCGGCACTCATCCCGTCCACCGGGCTGTTACCGAAAATTCCATCGATGTTCTCTACCTGAGACTTGGAACCTCTGTCCAGCAGTTCCGATATGGCGTATTCGGCGTTTGCCGCCGTACAGGCACTGGTAAGGTATTCGGCGATATGGCCGTACACCGACCGCGGAACATTGATGCCCTTAACAAAAGCATTCACCCTTTTTTCCAACAGCTCCCGGTCGTTCACCGGTTCCTTTCCCAAGGCGATATTCAGGAATGCCTGTACATCGGCGATGGGGATGGCATAATTGGCCGCCTGATGAAACAGGGCGCTCATGGTGTTTATCCCCGCCACCGCATACCCGGTGGGCACATCCGCCGCCGCAGCTAACAGAGGGCCGCCGGAATTCCCCGGATCGATCTGGGCAGTATGCTGGATATACGGGCCTATGGTTTCCCCCTCGTCATTTTTGGGAAGCCGGGCTACGGCATTGGAAACGGTGCCCTGGGTGAACTGCCACAGGGCAATGGTGCCTCCCAACCCGGGGAAGCCCGCCGCAAAAACCGTATCTCCGTCATCAACAAGGGTGGTATTAAAAGCCAGCCCCTGGGTAAAAGGTTTCCCCGAAAAGGCCAGCAGGGCAATGTCTTTATCTTCATCAGCCATGACTACTTTAAGCTCATCATACCGGGTTTTGGTACCATCCTGCTTCTCAAAAACCACCGAAAGGGTGTTGGATTGTTCAATAACGTGGTGGTTTGTAAGCAGATAATTCTTCCCCTGGTCATCCACAAAGACGAAACCGGAGCCCCGAAGGCCCTTGAGATAATTATCAATAGCCTTGACCGAATTAGTATAGCCCCGTTTCTGCATATTTTCGCGGGTCTTTTTCATGTAAGACTCCACATCGGGATGAAAACCTATGCTGACCGACCCCACATAATCCCTAAGGGCGCTGGCCTGGCTAAAGCCGAAAACGGCAACGGTAAACGTCAATACCAGGATACAAAGTAAGCGGCGATACATTATTTGCTCCTTATTTAGCGAAAAGCACTATACCTAATATAAGCTCCACGACCATAGAGGTCAATCAATAATTTTTCAATAAACCAATCCCAGGGCTTTTTCCAGTTGGGTCCGGGGCGGGCCGCCTTTTTTGGTGATGGTTTTTGCGGCGGCGATAAACCGGGGGAGATTGCGGCCGGAACGGTTGTAGAGATCCTCCAGCCAGGAAGCTCCGGCGTAATAAAGACGGTAAAGATCGAGATAGGCATTGTTGATGGTCATCCGGGAAAAGCCGCGGTAGTTATCACTTTGGAAAAGATCGTCATATTCGGCGTCGAAACGGATCTGGGCAGCGCGGATAATTTCTTCTTTTTTTACCAGCTTTTCTTCCCTGCCCCCCGGGCCGTTCAAGGGGCTTTGGTAAAGGGCATCCAGCTCGGCGATAAGGCCCTGGATAAAGGCGATAAACGCCGCCTGATCGTTTTTGGTACCATCAATATTTTGATATTCCTCCGAATCAGGGCCGAATATTTTTTCCACATAGAGCCGGGCGCCCTGACTGCCGATGAATTCCGCCAGTTCTTCGTTAAATTGGCTCTGGCTGGGAAGATAAATTGTGGCATGAAGGGTTTCGTGGATGATAAGATCCGCTAAAGCGTGGACGGAATAGTTTTTCATGTAGGAATAAAGGGGATCTTTGAACCAGCCAAGGGTACTAAAGGCATCCACCTGGCGGACCCAGACATCCAAATCCTTTTTGCGGAGCTTTTCGGCCTCTTTCCGGGCGCCTTTTACCTCAAAAAAGCCCTTGTAGGGCACCGAACCCACCACGGGAAACCACCAGTGGTATGTGGTAAACGAATCTTTGGCGCTGGCGCTCACAATGGCCGCCAAATAATCCCGGTCTATCTCCACGTATTTGGTATAATTGGGGGTATCCCGGAGACCCAGATCCTCCCGGGCAAAACGGCGTATATCCTGAATACGGGCTGTAAAAACCTCGTCCGGGACTTCCTCCAGGGGGACGGCCCGGTTCAGATAGCCCAGCATGGCGGAGCCCTGGGTAAGGGTGTAACAGCCGGAAAAAAAGGCGGCGGCCCCCAAAAGAAGGATTGCCGCGGCAAGGCCCGGAAAAACAACCACCGGGGGCGGCAAACTTAATTTCATAGGCCCATTTTCCGGCAGCGGTTGCAGCCCAAAACATGGACGTGGGGGTTGCGGAAGGGCCGCTCGAATATGCGGGAGATGAGGATTTCGTCGGTGTTGAGGATGGCCCCGCAGACCGGGCATATCCGGTCCCGTTCCCCGCTGAGGCAGTAGAGACAGCCCTGGATGTGCATAAGCCGGTCTTTGCCGTTAAACGAAGGAAAGGCGGTGGATTTTACCAGCTCCCCGCTGGGGAGTTTTGCAGCGCAAACCGGACAGGTCTGTGCCGCCCCGGCGTAGCCGTGTTGGAATACCTCAGGCTGTTTCTGCAGCCAGGACTGTCCAAACCGCTCTTTTTTCCCGCCGCCGGACGAAGCCCAGCGGAAAAACAGGGTATATCCGAACCAGAGAAGGAAAATCCCTGTCGCAATTAATGAAAAAATCTGAATATACAGTCCCATGATCCCCGCTTTCCAAATTCTACTTTTCCATCTATGCTAAAGCAAGTGGCAATTTTATATATTATCGGCACGCCGATTGGGAATTTGGGGGATTTGAGCTTCCGGGCGGTGGAAATTCTTAAATCCGTCGGCCTCGTGGCCTGCGAAGATACCCGCCGGACCCTGAAACTCCTCAGTCATTTCGGGATCAGCGTAAAAATGCTCTCCTGCCGATCCCAAAATGAAACTTTTGCCGCCGAAAAGGTCATTTCGGCCCTGAATGAGGGTCTTTCCGTGGCCTATGCCAGCGATGCGGGAACCCCGGCCTTAAGCGATCCCGGAGCGGCGCTGGCCCGGGCGGCGGCGGCGGCGGGGCACCAGGTTATCCCCGTACCGGGAGCATCGGCCTTTGCCAGCCTGGTCAGTGTGTCCGGGGGCAGGGACAAAAACGTGCTTTTTGAGGGCTTTTTATCCCCAAAACCGGGCCGGCGGAGGGCACGGCTCAGGGAGCTGCTGGCGGGGGAAACGGCCTTTGTCCTCTACGAATCTCCCTTCAGGGTACTTAAGCTTTTGGAAGATCTAGCCGAATTTGATGGAGAACGGTATGTTTGTGTGGGCCGGGAGATGACCAAGGTCCACGAAGAGTATATCAGGGGGTCTGCCGTGGAGGTTCGCCGGTATTTTGCCGAAAAAAATGAACAAATTGGTGAGTTTTCGGTTTTCGTATCTAGCAATAAAGCGGATTAAGGTGTTAAACTATTAACAGGTATTTGCCGATAATTAAGGACAGGTAGGATAGTTATGACGATTGACAGGGTAAATTACATAGACCCCATTCAGCCCGGCAAAAAGTCCGGACGGGTCAGCCAGGTAAATCCGGCCGCAAAAACCGATTCCATCAGCTTCTCTTCCGAGGCGGTGGAAAAGAGCGCCCTCTATCATGCCATTGAGCTGGTTTCCGCCGCTCCGGATGTGCGGGCGGACCGGGTCGCCGAACTTAAAGCAAAAATCAACGATCCGTCCTATTTGAACGACCGGATCATCGGGGCCACGGCGGACAAAATCATGGAAGCCTTCGGTATATAGGCCTCAAAGCGCACATTTTATGCCCCTGAAACCCCGGTTTCAGGGGCTTTTTTTAGAGCTCTTCCCCGGGGCTGAAACGCCTGCCGGACTTTTTCTGCCCCTGACGCTGTTTTGACTCCAGCCGCCGTTCACGGGCCGCCCGGGAAGGCTTTGTGGGGCGGCGGTGTTTGGGGAGCCGGGCTGCGGCGCTGATCAGGGCCTCAGCCCGGGAAAATGCCCGTTCCAGGTTGCTCCGCTGGGACCTCTCCTCAGAGGCGGCGATGACCAACTCATCATCATTGGTGATGCGGGAAGCCAGACTATCCCGTAGGCGTTTTTGCTCCGCCTCGGAAAGCCCGTCCAGATCCCCCAGCCGGAGCCGCAGGGTAACCTTGGTGTTGACCTTGTTGACATTCTGCCCGCCGGGACCGCCGGCCCGTGAGTGGGTAATTTCCGCAGCGGCGTGAATGGATTGATGTAAAAGCAAAACGTCCATGATGTCAGAATATCATGTGGTGAGAGGATGCGAAAAGTCCCGGCCTTCTGAATGCTTTTATATAAAAATAATCGGCTCTACTTTTTTTTGGCCGCCGCTATGATCATCCGGAGAGTCTCCTCATTGACCGGGGTTGAATTATTTTCCAGAGTGCTTTT
>BNUV01000106.1 GCA_025997615.1 Spirochaetia bacterium | reverse complement strand
TGTGATATGTGCGGTTTACCTCGCAAAAAGCAAAATGTTCCGCCTGCGCGCCGCCGATTTTATTCCCAGTTTGAAAGCGGTATCCCGCGTTCTGCCCCTGGGCGGATCAAGTTTTCTTACCCAGATTGCCATTGTCATTGTTACCGTGGTAAACAACAAACTCCTCGTGTCTTACGGTGCGATATCCGAATACGGCGCAGATATTCCACTGGCGGCGTTTGTCGTTATTATGAAACTGTTTCAGATCATTCTTAACATCGCAATCGGCATTGCGGCGGGAGCGCAGCCGGTGATTGGTTTTAACTATGGCGCGAAACACTATGACCGTGTGCGCGATGCGTTTAAATACGTGATGTTTTGGACAATAACCACAAGCGCGATAGCGACAATTATATTTGAGCTATTCCCCGGCGCCTGTGTTGCGCTTTTTGGAAGTGACGGTGAACTTTACACAAATTTTGCAGTCCGGTGTGTGCGTATCTACCTGTCTCTTATTGTCTTTACCTGCGTCCAAAAAGCCTGCGCTATTTTTCTGCAATCAATCGGCAAGGCAGGCGCGGCAATCCCGCTTTCCATGATTCGGGATGTTGTATTTCTTATCATATTCACCTTTGCGCTTCCTGCGTATTTTGGCGTTACAGGAATTTTTTGGGCCGCGCCCCACGCGGATATTTTAGCCATGATCATTACGGTTATTGTAGTAATGCGCGTGTGGAAGGGCTTAGGCAGGGCGCAAATGGGGAAACTAAAGGAAATCGAAAACGCGGAAATTAAAACTCAAGTTTACCTGCGTCCATCCCATCCGGGTGTTGTTATCACCATTGCCCGCGAACACGGTTCAGACGGCCGCCTTGTCGGCCAACTGGTCGCCGAAAAGCTGGGAATTCCCTGTTATTATAAGGAAATGACTTTTCTCGCGGGAGAGGAGAGCGGCCTGGCGGCGGAGTTTATTTCCCATATCAACTCCGCTTCTCCTGCCCTTATCCGCGATATGTATTTGGATACCGATGTCGTCAGGCAGGCGATTATCGCGCAGGAAAAAACAATCAGGAAAATTGCCGATGTGGGATCCTGTGTGATTGTAGGCCGCGCCGCCGATTATGTGTTAAAGGGCAATGAAAATCTGGTTCGTGTGTTCATTCACGCGCCGGAAGAATACCGCATTAAAAAGGTGATGAATGTTTACGGTGTTACTGAAGACGAGAGCCGGAAACAGACCCATGCACAAAACGCCGCCCGCGCCGCCTACTACAAACACATATCCGGCAATGTTTGGGGCGATTCCCGCCACTACGAATTGTGCGTCGACAGTTCAAGAGGCGCGGAAAACACCGCCAATGCCATTTGTGAGTATGTGAAGGGTAAGGGTTGAAGTAGCGTTTAAAATATTTCTGGCAAATTTTTTTTAAATTTTTCTTGACAAATCTTTCCGGATCGGATATAATATTTGTCAGTGGATAATCATAATTAACTACAAGTTTTTGAAAAAAAACAATAATCCAGCGGTGGAAATATTCCATTTGATAATACATTTCCGCAGGGTGGGGGGAGAACTCTGCTAGGACCAATTTTTCACCGTAATGCGCCGGTGGTGCCGGGGAACCAGATTTACCTTGAGCGGCCGCAGATTTATCATCTGTTGGAAAAGGCGGTACAAAGCCCGCTGGTAACAGTGGTGGCCGGGGCTGGTTATGGAAAGACCTACTCGGTCTATTCCTTTTTACGGAATAACAATGTGATTTCCAGTTGGATCCAGTTTTCCGAACAGGACAACAACCCCGATCGCTTCTGGGAAAACTACTCAGGCGCCGTGGGGGCCATCAGTAGGGCCAGTGCGGAAAAGCTCGCCGAGATGGGCTTTCCCCGGACGGAGCGGCAGTTTGACCGCTATTTTTCCGTGCCCCGGGACGATGCGATTCCCGGCCTGAAATACATTTTTGTCTATGATGATTTTCACCTTTTGAATAATCCGGCGGTGCTGCGTTTTCTGGAACGGTCCATTACGGTGCCATTCTACAATATCACCTCGGTTATTATTTCCCGCACCGAGCCGCCCTTCAATTTGACCGGCCTTTTTTCCAAAGGGCATTTGGCCAAAATTACCGAGGAGGAACTCCGTTTTACCCCGGATGAAATGAACGATTATTTTGCTTTACAGAACTTGCGGCTTAGGCCGGAAGATGCGGCGGCGGTTTACCGGGACACCGAGGGCTGGGCTTTCGCCATACATCTGGCAGGCATTTCCCTGAAAAAAGTGACGGCGGGGGATTATGGCCGTTCCCTCATGCGGGCCAATATTTACAAGCTCATCGAAAGTGAAATTTTCTCATATATTTCTGAGGACTTACGGCGGTTCCTTATCAAACTATCCCTCATCGATCAAAGACCGCTGGAACTTCTCCGGGACATTGCAGAAGATAAAAACCTCATCGGAGAGATGGTAAAGATGGGCACCTTTGTCAGTTATGATGTATACCTTAACGCATACCGTATCCACCAACTGGTTCTGCACTACCTCAAAGATAAACAGGATCTTCTTTCTGATGAAGAAAAGCGGGGGGTTTACAATAAAGCAGGGCGCTGGTGCGCGGAGCACGGCCTCAAGATGGACGCCTTCAGTTATTACGAAAAGGCGGGGAACTACGACGAGATCGTCACGCTGGCTTACACTTTTCCCATGCTCATTCAGGATGCCCTCGCCGAATTCCTCCTCTCCGTTTTGGAACGGGCCCCGCCGGAGGTCTTTGGGAATAATGCCTCTGCCCCGGTGCTGTACACCCGGCTCTTTATCATTTTGGGCCGTTTTGAGGAGGCCGATATCCGGCT
The DNA here is from genome assembly GCA_025997615.1 of Spirochaetia bacterium. Classification (GTDB taxonomy): domain Bacteria; phylum Spirochaetota; class Spirochaetia; order Treponematales; family Breznakiellaceae; genus BNUV01. Next base: position 5,326 of record BNUV01000106.1, on the reverse strand, counting down.
CCGGGAGGTGATTGCACGGCACGAGGCCCTGCCCCTGACGGCCTTTACCAGCCGGGTTCTTTTCGGCTGTTACAATAACAGAGGTTTTTTACGGCTCCTTACCTGCGTCTTTAGTGGCCAATATGACTTCGTATCCTCTTTTGAAAAGGGGGCCTACTATTATCCTTTCAGTAACGGAGGCCCTGCGATGAACATGGCGGTTACCTCCTATATGTGCCGGGTAGGAATCTGCGCCAAGGGGGAGATGGAAAAGTTTGTTGATGCTATCACTGCATCGGTACCTCCGCTGGTAACTTCACTCAACGGCTGTAGTTACGGCATGGACGATCTGGCCCGGGCGGAGCTGGCCTATTACCGGGGGGATATGGAAGGGGCGGAACATAACAGCCGCCAGGCCCTCATGAAGTCTCAGTCCAAAAATCAATATGAAATTAAACACCGGGCCCTCTATTATTTGATCCGGGTCAGTCTGGCCCGGGGGGAAACGGAGGAGGTTCGGGATTTTATGAAACAGACGGAGGCCATGCGGGAGGAGGCCGGGTTCCTCAACCGTTATGTCTTTTACGACATCGGCTGCGGCTGGTTTTACGCCCACCTGGGGATGACGGAAAAAATGGCCCCCTGGCTCAAGGGCGATTTTGAGGAGATCGATCTCAACTCCCTGAACCACGGTTTTGAAGCTCTGGTAAAAGTAAAAAGCCAATTTGCGGAAAAGCGTTTTGCCGCTGCCTTGGCCACCCTGGAAAGCATCCGGATGAATCGTTTTGGCGCCGAGGTTTTTCTGCTGGGCCGTCTTGAGCGATCTACCCTGGAGGCCGTTTGCCGTTACCGGGCCAATGACACAGCCGGCGCCATAAAGGCATTAAAGGCGGCCTACGACCTCGCAGAACCGGATGGCCTTGATATGGCCTTTATTGAGCTGGGCCGGGATATGAGGGCCCTTGCCGGCGCCGTCCTCAAAGAAAAAGACTGCCCCGTTCCCCGGCTCTGGCTGGAAAAAATTCAGCGAAACGCCGCCTCCTACGGAAAAAAGTTTTTCATTGTGAAAGAAGAATTCTCCGGGAGAGGCGGAAAAGCTTCCCGGGAAAACACCCTTTCGCCCCGTGAACTGGAAGTCCTTTCCGACCTGGCCCAGGGCTTTACCCGTGAGGAAATCGCCGCATCGATCTCCATCTCCGTCAACACCGTCAAAAGCGTCCTCCGCAGTGTTTACAACAAGCTGGGCGCCCTGAACCGCGCCGATGCGGTACGAATCGCCACCGCCAAGGGCCTGCTCCGGGGTTTGTGAGCAGGGCAAACATGGGAGGGGGCAAACTTGACAAAGCCCCTGTCTGGGATAAAATAAAGGAGACTGCCAAAGCCGAAGGAGCCTTAAGCCCATGCAACTGCGCCCGTCCTTTGTCCAGGAACAAGGCCTCAGGATGAACCCCCAGCTCTTTCAGTCTATCAAGCTGATGGAGCTGCCGGCGGCGGATCTGCGGGAAACTATCGAGGAGGAGATTGAGCGGAACCCGGCGCTGGAGCTTCGGGAGGATCGCACGGTTCTTTCGCTGGATGCGGCCATCAAGGCCCCCAAATATGATGATGACGACAGGCTGGGGCTGGGGTCCGACACGCCGGGCAGCAGGCGGAACGGGGAGGAGGCGGCGGAAAGGCAGCATCAATTTATCGAGGGGGCCCTTTCCCGGCCGGAAACTTTGCAGGAACATCTGCTCTGGCAGCTCCGGCTGCAGCCGGTGGGGGAGGATATACGCCGGGTGGGCGAATTGTTGATCCAGAATCTGGATGCGGATGGGTTCCACAAGGAGCCGCCGGAACTGCTTTTACCGAATGAAGCGCCGGAGCTGGTGGAAAAGGCTATCACCCTGGTGCGTTCCCTGGATCCGCAGGGGACCTGCACGGCCGGTTACCGGGAATCGCTGCGGGTTCAGGCCCGGCTGCTTTCGTATATGCCCGAAGGCATTGAGGAGGCCCTGGATTGTCTGGAACTGCTGGAGCGGGGCAAATTTGATGAGGCCGCCGGAAGGATCGGGCAGAGCCGGGAAGATGTTGAATATATTTTTGACCGGATAAAGGAACTGTCGCCTTTTCCGGGCCGGCAGTTTGCCTCCACCGAGACCCGTTTCGTGGTGCCCGACGTACAGGTTATCAGAAAAAAGGAGAATTTTGCGATTATCATCAATCATGAAGAAATCCCCGTGCTGGGGATCAATCCTTTTTTTATGAAACTTTCCGATAAAAATAATGAACGGCAGGCCCGGGATTTTGCCCGGGAAAATATCCGGGAGGCCCGGTGGTTCATCCAGTCGATCAACCAGCGGAACCATACCCTTTTGCGGGTAACCCGGGCCATCGTAACTTTTCAGCGTTCTTTTTTTGTGAACGGGCCCAAGTACCTGGCCCCCCTTACCCTGAAGGATATTGCCGGGGAGCTGGGGGTCCACGAGGCCACGGTGTCCCGCACTGCCAACGGTAAATATGTGCAGACCGAATGGGGCATTTTCGAGATTCGTCATTTTTTCAGTAATTCCATCAGCGGAACCGGTTCCGGCGGTTCCCGGTATTCCAAGGAAGGGGTAAAAGAAATAATCCGGGAACTTATTTCCGGCGAGGACCGGCGCTTTTCCGATCAGGAGATCGTCGGCCTCCTCGCTAAACGGGGGATTCCCCTGGCACGGCGAACGGTGGCAAAATACCGTGGTGAGCTGGAGCTGGGATCATCATACACCCGGTAAACCGGGCACAGGAGGCATACATGAACGTTGATATCAAGGCCGTGCATTTTACCCTGCATGAGGATGGCAAGGACTATTTGGACCGGAAAATCGCCCGGATCCACAATGCCGAAAACATGATCGTCGATCTGATGATCACCCTGACCAAGGGCAAAGAATTTACCGCCGAGGCGACGGTGAATTTCCGCTGGGGCGTTTCCATCCACGTAAAGGAAGAAGCTTTTGAGCTGAACCCCGCCGTCGATAAGCTGATGGACGTGCTGGACGCCAAGATCACCAAGGAAAAGGAAAAGGTTAAAGAGAAAAGGTAGGGCGGGGTCTGAGCTATCGGATCTTTGTTACTCTACTCATTTTGATACAGGAGAGCCGCCTTTGCAGTTATCTGCAAAGGCTTTTTGTATGGTCTCAGCGACAAGCTGCCCAATATCATTGGCTACAGTCTGATACAGCCGTTCCAAAGATGCTTCAAGGGCGGGATCTGCTGAAAAAAGTTGATATGTTTCTATTCCCAAAGCCCTCGCGATCCGTTCCAGCATTTCAGGGGTAGGAAATTTTTTGCAAACTTCAATCATAGCGATATATTGGGTGGTAATATCCGCTTTTTCTGCCAGTGTAGCCTGTGTTAAACCGCTTTTACGACGGTTTATCTTCATATTTTTTGCCAGTATCTCTCTAATATTTTCCATAAATCAAGTCTGCTTGCCAATAAAACAATAATAAACGTCTTAAAGGCATTGACAAATTGCCGATAGGACGATTATAATGGACGAATAGGCATTTTCCTGGATTATCTTATGATTCTTCTGCCGCAATTCAGGGAATTTTGAGGACTATGCCTCAAGGAGAAGAACCATGAAAAAGAACGGTTTTGTGTTTGGTTTACTGGCAATCGGAGCAGTTATTACGTTGATAACGGCCTGCGAGCAGCCGACAGGGTCCAAAAGCGGCGAAAAAGATATTACCGCCTTCGTCATAGGCTCAAAACAAGCCGGCATAAACGACACAGTCATCACCATAGCATTACCTTATGGCACGGATGTCACCAACCTTGCCCCGCTCATTACCGTATCCGAAAAGGCAAGCGTAAATCCTGCTTCTGGTGTCCCAAGGAATTTTACTGACTCCGTTACCTATACCGTTACCGCCGAAGACGGCACAACCAAAGACTACATCGTTATTGTAACTTTTGCGGGTGATGATACCCGCACCCTGGTGACTGCGGGCCCGGATGTATCTGTTGACTACACGGCCACCAAGGCAACCGTCACGTTTACCGGGGACGCCGAACTGTACGGATTGGGAATAGGGGTAGAGGACTTTGTGGTAACAGGTGACATAGAACCACATTATGAATCAGGGTCTGGCGGTAATATTTTTACTTTAACAATATTCTTTTCGGTAAACACCGGTGCATCTGAAAAAACCTATGTTGTCAGCATCGCGCCAACCAGCACTACAATTAAAGGCACTTCCTCCGTAACCATTACGCAAGCTTTTAATGACCCTAACGATACCCGTACCCTGCTCGTTGCAGACCCGAAGACGGAATATGTTCAAGGTTATGAATTCAACACAAATGTCACATTTACCGGAGCCACCGGCCTAACCGGACTGACAGAGGCGGACTTTGCGGTAACAGGCGCCGCAACACTGGGCAATCCAACGGTAAACGGCGATAGTGTTACCATACCGGTACATTTTTCGGGAAACTTCGGCGCATCCGAAAAAACCTATGTTGTCAGCATTGCGCCTAACAGCACCAAAATTAAAGGCTTCACCACCGTAACCATTACGCAGTATAATTCCAGCGATAACCGCACCCTGCTGGTTGCGGGTTCGGATGTACCTGTTGGCTACACGGCCACCACGGCAACCGCTACATATACATATACCGAATACAGCCCAACCGGACTGACAGAGGCGGACTTTGTGGTAACAGGCGGCGCAACACTTGGCAGTCCAACGGTAAACTTCGATACTGTTACCATACCGGTAGACTTTGCGGCAAACACCGGCGCATCCGCAAAAACCTACGTTGTCAGCATTGCGCCAACAAGTACCACGATTAGAGGCGACGGCACCGTTACCATTACGCATTATGACCCTAGCAACATCACTTATATCAGCGGGACTATTTCAACCAGCGATGGAGGCGGGACCATAACCAATGCAACAGTTCAGTTGAAGCAGGGTTATTCTAATATAGGTTCGGTGGTGTACCCGGATAGCAACGGCGATTATACGATTACCGGCGTATCTGCCGGTACTGGCTACACTATTGAAGTGGCGCTGTCCGGTTATAATACCGGAAAAATTGCTTCATTCAGCGTGTCATCAAGTAATGTTACCGGAAAAAATCTAACCTTGCAGTGGAGCGGCTACACCATCAGCGGAAAAATCTCGACCAGCGATGGCGGCGGAACCTTAACCAACGCAACGGTTCAGTTGAAACAAAGCGGTTCTAATGTCGGTACGGCGGTGAGCCCTGCCACAAATGGTGATTATACGATTACCGGCGTACCTGCCGGTACGGGTTACACCATTGAGGTGGCGTTGTCTTGGTATGTCACCGGAACGATTATAGCGTTCGA
>BNUV01000105.1 GCA_025997615.1 Spirochaetia bacterium | reverse complement strand
CTTAACGGCATCGCGAAGGACCTGAAAAAGGAGGGGCTCAAACTTCTTTATCATCCCCATGCCATTGAATTCTTTTCGTTGGGCGGCGGACTTACCGGCATGGATATTATCATGCGCCGCGACATCTCGCGCCGCAACTTCCTCAATCTTCCGCACCATTTCAAATCCTTCCCGTATGCTTAAGTCTTCGTGGAACCGGAGCCGGGGCGTTTTGCGGATATGCATTTGCAGGGCCAGTTGGGACTGGATAAACCCGGCGGCGCTCTGGAGGCCCTCCACCCCAGTTTTAAGACCCCAGGGTCTAAGACCCCCGGTATCGCTGCCTTCGGAAAGGCCCCCGCCGGGTGGGGCGCAGTTGGAAACATACACTTCCGCATAGGCCAAATCCCGGGAAACAGAAACCCGTGTTACCGACAAAAGGGGATGAACCCGGGGATCCTTGATTCTGCCTTCAACGATAAGGGCCCCGATTTTTTCCTGTATAAGACGGCCCACCCGCTCGGTTCTAAATTCCCCCATAGCTATACATTAAACTTGACCATGTTTTCGAAACTTTTTTTAAGGCTCTCTATGGGGCTCGCCCGGCAAATATCCTGTTCGACCACGGCGTGTTCAACGCCAATTTCTTTGCAGGTTTTGATAATTTCGGGCCAGTTGAGGTTGCCCTCCCCCACTTCGGCAAACTGTTTATGCACTTCTTCGATACGATCGACGGCGGCCTTGACTATGGCGTAATCCTTGAAGTGGACAATGGTCATGCGGCCCTTTACTTTTTTGATCCAGTCCACCGGATTAACGCCGCCGGCGGCCATCCAGTGGGTATCCATGCAGAACCAGACGCCCTCGGGATCGGTCTCCGCGAAGATAATATCCATGCCGGTAAGTCCGCCGCCCAACGAAAAGAATTCAATGGCATGGGGATGATAAAGAAGTTTGAGCCCCTCCTTTTTCAGGTCCTTCGCGATGCCGTTAAGTTCATCCGCAAATTTCTTGTAACCTTCTTTACTCTCCCGGTAATCTTTCGGCAAAGTACCGACGGAAATCTGGCTGTTGCCCAGGAGCTGCGCATCGGCAATAGCCTTTTTGACCGCCCCGGCGTCCGCCTTCATCTCCTCAAAACTGCCTCCGGAAGAACAGCTTTCCAGACCGATATCCCCGAGAATTTGCTTATACTCAGGCAAGGTGATAAACGGCATCGTATACCCCTGGATCGATTCGTAGCCCAGGGATTTTACCTGCTTTAAGACAGAGATCATTTCATCCTTGTCTTTGAGTAAATCCCGTACCGTAAACTGCTGAAAACCCTTTTTCATACATTCCTCCTTTTGCTTTTCCTAGCTCAACTTCCGGGCGACTTCGATCACCTCAAAAACTTCGAGTTGATCGCCCACCTGAATACCATCGAAACTGTCAAATCCAATGCCGCATTCATAACCGGCGGCCACTTCCCGCACATCATCTTTTATGCGGCGGAGGGAGCCGATTTTCCCCGTATGAATGACAATCTCCTCACGGATGATGTTGACACTGGCGCTCCGTTTGACGGTTCCGGTGAGGACGTAACAGCCGGCGATGGTGCCGAACTTGGGGGTCTTGAAGGTATTCCGGACTTCCACCGTGGCGATGACTTCCTCTTTGGTGTCCGGCGTGAGCATCCCTTCCATGGCCTGCTGAATTTCTTCCACGGCCTTGTAGATAACGTTGTAACGGCGGATGTCCACTTTTTCCTGATCCGCCAGGGCCTTGGCCTTGGGGATGGGGCGGACGTTGAAGCCCAGGATCAGCGCATTGGAGGCAATGGCGAGGTCCACATCCCCTTCGTTGATGGCGCCGGGCAGGGCCTGTATCACGTTGAGGCGGATTTCCTTGGTGGAAAGTTTTTCCAGACTGGACCGGAGGGCCTCGGCGCTGCCCTGCACGTCGGCTTTGATGATAACTTTGAGCTCCTGAATGCCGCCGTCGTTGATGGTATCGTAAAGGTTATCCAGGGTGATCTTCTTGACATTTTTGGCATCTTCAAAACGCTTGAGCTCCTGCCGTTTCGCCGCAAAGGCCCGGGCGACTTTTTCGTCATCAACAACCTGCAGGGGATCTCCGGCGTTGGGGATACCCTCGAAACCGAGGACTTCGATGGGCATGGAGGGCGTGGCTTCCTCAAGCCGTTCGCCCCGGTCGTTGAATATAGCCCGGACTTTTCCGGGCCAGACGCCGGCCACAAAAGAATCGCCTATGCGCAGGGTGCCCCGTTCCACGATGACCGTGGCCACCACGCCCCGGCCGTGATCGATCCGGGACTCCAGCACTTTTCCTTCGGCGCTGCGGTCGTAATTTGCCCTGAAATCGAGAATTTCCGCCTGCAAAAGGATCGATTCGATGAGCTTGTCTATGCCTTCTTTCCGGAGGGCCGACACCAGCACAAACATGGTCTGGCCTCCCCAATCTTCGGCCACAAGGCCCAGATCGGAAAGCTGGCTTTTTACCTTTTCAGGATTCGCCTCCGGTTTATCCATGAAGTTTACCGCGGCGATGATGGGCACCTCCGCATCTTTTGCATGGTTGATAGCCTCGATGGTCTGGGGCATAACGCCGTCCACGGCGGATACCACCAGCACGACGATGTCGGTAACCTGGGCGCCCCGGGCCCGCATACGGGTAAAGGCCTCGTGGCCGGGAGTATCTAGAAAGGTGATCCGCCCCTGGGGAGTGTCCACCATATAAGCCCCAATGTGCTGGGTAATGCCGCCGAATTCGCCGGACACCACATCGGCGCTGCGGATAGCGTCCAGGAGCTTGGTTTTTCCGTGATCGACATGGCCCATAACCGTAACCACCGGCGGCCGGGGCAAAAGGTCCGCCCCTTCATCGCTGGAGGTCTCGATCACCGTTTCGTCGTAAAGGCTGATGATCTTTACATCGGCGCCGAATTCCGCCGCCAGAATCGTGGCGGTTTCCGCGTCGATCTGCTGGTTAATGGTGACCATCATCCCCATGCTCATGAGTTTGTGGATCAGGTCCGATGCCTTAAGGTTCATCTTCCGGGCCAGTTCGGAAACCGACACCACCTCCATAATCTCGATAAATTTGGGGATGGGATTGGCGATATGGGTGATCTTCTTCTTGGTCTGGAGAAGTTTTTCCTGCATCTCCAGTTCTTTTTCTTTTCGGGTGTAAACCGGTTTTTTCGCCTTGAACGATTTTTTTATCGGCCCTTTGCCTTCAAGAATAGAAGTGGCCGGGGGCAGTTGGCCGCCCCTGTTTCCGCCGGGCCGGGGACCACCGAAGCCTCCGGGACGGGGGCCGTTGTAAGCACCACCACCGGGCCGGGGACCATTGAAGCCTCCGGGACGGGGGCCGTTAAAGCCGCCCTGCCGGGGCCCATTGAAACCACCACTACCGCCGGGTCTTGGGCCGTTAAAGCCGCCCTGCCGGGGCCCATTGAAACCACCACTACCGCCGGGTCTTGGGCCGTTAAAGCCGGACCCCTCGGGTCTTGAGCCTTCGGGCCTGAAGCCCTCGGGTCTGGACCCCTCGGGCCGGGGACCTAAAGGACGGCCCCCTACCCTGCCCGCCTGACCCGCGGGACGGGGGATAAAACCGGTGGGGCTTTGCCGGGGAATTTCCTCACGGGGGGGCCGGGGACCGACAAAACGGCCTCCCACCTTGCCCGCCGCCGCCGCAGGACGCTGGGAAATGGCAAAGGCCGGAGCCGGAGCAGTGCCTTCCGGTTTGTCCGCCGGGGCCGGGGAAACTTCTTTTCCGGCGCGGCTGTCTTCCGCAACGGCAGTCCCGGCGTCACCCGCCGCGGCTGGTTTCGCCACCACAACCTTGGGCTGAGGCTTTTTTACCGGTCCCGGAGCGGGAGAAGGGGGCTTCTTTTTTACGACGATCACCTTGCGGCGGTCGGTGTGTTCCGGAGCAACTTTTCCCGCCTCTGAACTTTCTGGTTCAGCGGGGGCGCGTTTAATGAGTTCCACCTTCGGTTTTTGAACGTCTAATTCCTCAGCCATGTTCCACCTTTACTTTCGTCTATTCCTCGTCTACAAAACTCAACCCAATGCCGCAATTCGGGCAACTGGTCATATCCACCGTAATCTTAGCCCCACATTCGGGACATTCATACTCTTCGACTTCTTCCTCTTCAGGAGGCGCCGTATCCGTTGCCAGATCAGGATTTTCTTCTTCCCCGGCGGCTGCCTGCTCATCCGCAAAAGCATCATCTTCCGGTTCCTCTTCTTCCTCGACTATCTCCACGTATTCTTCGATAAGCGCCCGCAGCGTTTCGATCTGCTCCGCGGTAATACCCGTAAAGGAACCCAAATCTTCTTCGGAAAGGGCCAGAAAATCGGCGATAAAGTCGATGTTCTTCTCCCGCAGGGCATCCGCCACGGCGGTATCCACCCCCGGCAGCTCGGAAATCCGGGAAAGCTCTTCCTCGTATTCGCCGGACTCGCCGAAAAGCTCCGAAACTGCCCGCCGGGATTCGGCGGTAATATCCATATCCCTGAACTGGGCCTCGGTCTTTACATCGATGTTCCAGTCCACCAGCCGGTTGGCCAGTTTGACGTTAAGCCCCTGTTTGCCTATGGCCAGGGACAACTGGGAATCGTTTACCACTGCCAGCGCCTGGTGTTTGCCCTCGTCCATAACCACCACATCCCGGACTTCCGCCGGTGAAAGGGCATTTTTGATAAAACGCCGGGGATCCGGGTCGTACTTGAGGATATCGATCTTTTCCCCAAAAAGCTCCTTGATCACCGCCAGAATCCGCACCCCTTTAAGGCCCACACAGGCCCCCACGGGGTCCACATCCTCCCGGTTGGAATACACCGCCAGTTTGGTCCGGTAACCGGGCTCGCGGACAATCTTGTGGATTTCCACCGTTTTATCGTAAACCTCAGGAACCTCAAGCTCAAAAATCGCCTTGACAAAATCCGTATGGGTCCGGGAAAGCACCACCTGAAGCCCCGCCGGAGTCTTGTTCACCTCGGTGATCAGGGCCTTGATCCGGTCATTTACCTGAAAAGGCTCCCGGGGAGACTGAAATTTCTTCGGCAGGATCCCTTCCATTTTGCCCAAATCCACATAAATGGTGCCGTTTCGTTCACGCTGATAGTAACCGATGATGATCTCACCGACTTTATCCTTAAATTCCGAGTAAAGCGTGTCCTTTTGTATCTCCCGGATCGACTGATGGGCGGTTTGTTTGGCGCTTTGCACCGAAATCCGGTCAAACTCTTTGGGATCCACCTCCAAAAGAAGCTCGTCCCCTATTTCCGCCTCGGGATTCAGCTCCCGCGCCTCCTCAAGGTCTATTTCCGACACCGGATCATAGACCCCGTCGACGATCATCTTTTTGGCGTAAATCGACACTTCCTGATCATCATTAAACCGGACCACGGCATTTTCGGCATTCCCAAATTTCCGTTTATAGGCCGCGATAAGGGTATTTTCGATGGTCCGCAGGATTAAATCCTCCGACATACCCCGATCCTGGATTAACTGATGAATTGCCTCCGACATATCTGTTGCCACGAGCCTTAACCTCCCCTCAATACCTTATAACAAAAAAGGGCCGCTGAACGACCCTTTTTTTATATTCAACCTTATTGTCAACTAATATTAGTGAGGCTGAAAAGTTTTGTCAAGCACTACGGAAAGCCCCAGGGCTTTAAATAATCGACTCCAATTCTTTTTGGAGAGGCTTAATGTCAATGTCACGGATTTGGCTCTTGTTCCTGCGCAGTAATTGAGCCGCTGCGGTTCCCGCCGCCTGCCCCAGGGCCATGCAGTATGCAATGTTGCGGGCCGCCGAAAGGGCCGCGTGGTTTGCGCTGAAACAGCGTCCGGTAATATAGAGGTTGTCGAGGTCTTTGGAAATGATACTCCGGTAGGGCACCGTATAAAAACCGCCCTGCAATTCCTTTATGTCCGTACTCTTCCCGTTAACCGAGTGGATCTCCACACCGCCGAAGTTGCTGACAATTCCATCGTCAAATCTGCGAAGACTGTTGACATCATCATCGGTAAAGATATAGTCCCCGGTGAGGCGGCGGGATTCCCGGATACCCAGAAGGCTTCCGGTATCCATGATAAATGATTTTTCAAATCCCGGTACAAAAGCCTTCATGAAACGGAAGGTCGCAGCCGCCTGTTTTCTGCCCGCTACCACTGCATCGCTAAGCTCCTTGCTGTTATCGCCCTTAAAATAGGGAATCCTGGTTGAGTTCACCAGCACATGGGTTCCCTGGGGCTGGTTCATGAAGATAAGCCCCCGCTGGAGCATCATCTCAAGTTCCCAGTCGCTTAAGAATCCGGGATTTTCCTTTGCCTTTTGACGGATAAGGGGGATAAAGTCGGCAAAATGCGCATACTTGTCGCCGGCAATGTTTTTCCGGTTCTGTGCAGGCGAAATCTTGTGATTGGAATAGGTGTCCTGTTCAGAGGCATAAATATCAGGGTGGGCCTCCATTTCGGAAATAAGTTTTTCTATATCGACATTGGCGATCCTGAACATGAGAGTCGGAGAGGATCCGTAGCCCTGTTCGTTACCAACGATATACGAGGCCCCTGCCTTAAAGCCGAGCTGTCCGTCTCCGGTGCAGTCCACATAGTACTTTGCCTGTACCGCCTCAAGACCGTTTATACTGTCGATGATCACATACTTGATGTCCCGGCCTTCTTTTATCACACCGCTTATGGTGGTCCCAAAACGCACGTCCGCCCCGGCTTCAGCAATGACCATTTTATCCAGCATCCATTTGGCAAGTTCGGGGTCTATGGGGACCTCGTGTCTGCCCGAAAGGAAATCAGACTTCTGGTGGGCATCCAGCCGTTTGAGAAGCTCTTCGGCGATTCCGTGGTTGGAGGCGGAGATGGCGATCTTACTCATCAGGCCGGATGTCATCATACCGCCCAGGGCAAAGATCCGCTCGGCCACAAAGGTCTTGAGTCCGGAGCGGCCCCCGGCAATAGCCGCTCCCACACCGGCGCTCCCGCCACCTGCGACAAAAATATCCGTTTCCACCGTCACGGGGATCTTCAAACCGGAAACTTCCACATGGTTCATAGGTAACTCCAATGTTTTTAATTATAAAATATAATTCCAAAATAGGATATAGCAGCAAAATCCTTTCAAAATTCAGATATTTTTTGAAATAAGTATTTTCTTCCGATTATTTGTCCTTTTTGCTCTCGACAGAGCTGAAAAAGTAGCCTATACTTTTGGTTAAGATTAAGAGTGAGGAGGAACACCATGTCAGAGGTATTATCAATCGTATTGGGAGGCGGTAAAGGAACGCGGCTCTTTCCCCTGACCCAGGCGAGGGCCAAACCGGCGGTCCCTTTTGGCGGGAAATACCGGCTGGTGGATATACCCATAAGTAATTGTATCAATGCCGATTTGCGGCAAATTTACATTTTGACCCAGTTTAACTCCGCTTCTTTGCATCTGCATTTGGCTCAGACCTACACGTTTGATACTTTTTCCAGTGGATTTGTCGAAATTCTGGCGGCGGAGCAGACTTTTGAACATTCGGGCTGGTTTGAGGGTACCGCCGATGCGGTTCGCAAGAATTTTGTCCACTTTAGGACCCAAAACCCCTCCTATTATATAATCCTTTCGGGGGATCAGCTCTACCGCATGGATTTGAAAGATTTTTTGGCCCAGCATAAGGCGTCCGGAGCGGCCATTACCATCGCCTGCACGGGGGTTAGCCGGGAAGATGCCAGCCAGTTGGGGATTCTCAAGGTTGATAAAAACAACACTATCACCGAATTTCTTGAAAAACCGGGGCCCACGAAGGATATTTCCGATTTTAAAATCCCGCAGGAGCTGCGGTCGGATAAAAGTAAGGGCGACGGCTATATGGCTTCTATGGGCATCTATGTGTTCAACGCCCAAGCTATGGAAGATTGCCTGGCCAACGACCTGACCGACTTTGGTAAGGAGATCATCCCCCAGGCCATCAGCAAGCTCAAGGTGAATGCATACCATTTCACGGGCTATTGGGAAGACATAGGTACCATACGGAACTACTACGAGGCCAATCTGGACCTGACGACCCTTACGCCCAAATTTGATTTTTATGATGAAGATCAGCCGATTTATACCCACATGAGAAATTTGCCCCCCTCCAAAATGAATTTCAGTAACATGAACCAGTCCATTGCCGCCGAGGGTTGTATTATCACCAACGCTTCCATCACCAATTCCATTGTCGGGGTCCGGACCATCAT
>BNUV01000104.1 GCA_025997615.1 Spirochaetia bacterium | reverse complement strand
GTCAATCACATAGAACTTGACCTTCTTGTCGATTATCCGCTTCTGGGCCTCCAGGGGGATCTCCTTCCAGATTTCCGCCGCCTTGTAGGGGCTGTTGAGGAGGAAGGTCCCGCCGTCTTTGATGTTGGCCAGCATATCAAAGGTTTCCATATACGAGAACTTGTGACAGGCCAGGAAATCCGCCTTGGTGATAAGGTAAGGCCGGCGAATGGCGCCCTTGCCGAAGCGCAGGTGGGATACGGTGAAACCGCCGGATTTTTTGGAGTCATAGGAGAAATAAGCCTGGGCGTTGAGATCCGGCTTGGCATCCCCGATGATCTTGATGGAGTTTTTGTTCGCCCCCACCGTACCGTCGGCACCGAGGCCGTAGAACATCGCCTCGATCATCCCCTCTTCGGCCAGCACAAAATGCTCGTCGTAGGGAAGGCTCTTGCCCTGCACATCGTCGTTGATACCCACGGTGAAGTTGGTGGTCTTCTTGCCCGAAAGATTGTCGAACACGGCCTTTACCATAGCGGGGGTGAATTCCTTGGAACCCAGCCCGTAACGGCCCCCCAGCACCACCGGATACTCGGAGGGCACTTTGCCCGCAAAAATGCCTATAACGACCGCACCCTGGGGATTGCTGGATGACTGCATCTCGCCGAGGGCAGTCCGCACGTCTTCGTAGAGGGGCTCGCCCAGGGAGCCGGGCTCTTTGGTCCGGTCCAATACGGCGATAGCCTTTACCGTGGAGGGCAAGGCCTTTACAAAGGCTGCCGCGTCAAAGGGCCGGTAGAGCCGCACCTTGAGGAGCCCCACCTTTTCACCCTTGCTTACCAGGTAATCCACGGTTTCTTCGCAGGTTTCCGCCCCGGAACCCATGATGATGATCACCTTTTCAGCATCTTTTGCGCCGTAATAATCAAAAATATGGTAGGCGCGGCCGGTGAGTTTGGCGTATTTGTCCATTTCCGCCTGAACGATGCCCGGCACCGCGTCGTAGTACTTGTTCACCCCTTCCCGGCCCTGGAAATAGGTGTCGGGATTCTGGGCCGTGCCCCGGATGGAGGGCCTTTCCGGCGTGAGGCCCCGGAGCCGGTGCGCCTGGACCAGGTCATCGTCGATCATCTGCTTCATCACCTCGTAGGGCACTTCCTCGATTTTCTGCAGCTCGTGGCTGGTACGGAACCCGTCAAAGAAGTGGAGGAAGGGCACCCGGGAACGGAGGGTGGATGCGTGGGCGATTACCGCCAGATCCATCACTTCCTGAACGCTGTTGGAGGACAGCATGGCCCAGCCCGTCTGCCGGCAGGCCATCACATCCTGATGATCTCCGAAAATCGAGAGGCTCGAGGTCGCCAACGCCCGGGCGGCGATGTGGAACACCGTGGAGGTCAATTCCCCGGCGATCTTGTACATATTGGGGATCATGAGCAGCAGCCCCTGGGATGCGGTAAAGGTGGTGGAGAGGGCCCCCGTTGTCAGAGCGCCATGGACAGCCCCGGCGGCTCCCGCTTCGGACTGCATTTCCACCACCTGGGGAATCGTGCCCCAGAGGTTTTTCCGGCCCTGGGCGGAAAACTCATCGGAGAGTTCCCCCATAGGGCTCGAAGGGGTAATCGGATAAATCGCGATTACTTCGCTCAACGCGTGGGCCACATGGGCCGCCGCGGTGTTTCCATCAATCATAACCATGTGTTTTTCAGCCATTGTTTTTCCTTTCAAGGTAGGTTTCTTTTATTTTATCCATAATGAAGGATTTTTGCAAGCCATTGTGATGGCGGCCATCACAGATAGCTTGAGCTGCGGAGTATCTTTTTCCGCCGCTTTAGGTTATGCTAGGTAAGTAGAAGGACTTTTGTCCGGGGAGCCCCATGTCAACAGCCCAGGAATCGTTTGAAGACAAAGAGCAGTATACCTATGCGGATTATCTCGATTGGGATGAAGATTTCCGTGCGGAAATAATAGACGGCGTTGTCTATGAGATGGCCCCGCCCATTACCATTCACCAGCGGCTCGTTGGTAGATTGTATATTAAGCTGGCAAATTTCCTCGAGGGAAAGACCTGCGAGACTTTTGTCGCCCCCTTCGGTGTACGGCTTTTCCCCAAAAAAGACCGAAGCGACACCACCGTGGTGGAGCCCGACATCATCGTGGTCTGTGATCCCGGCAAGATCGATGAGCAGGGCTGTAACGGCGCTCCGGACCTTGTTATAGAGATACTCTCCCCTTCGACGGCCCGCAAGGACCGGCTGATCAAATTCAACGCGTACCGGGATGCAAAGGTCCGGGAATTCTGGATCGTCAGCCCGGAAGAAAAGGGCATAGAAACCTACATTTTTGATGAGGGCCGCTACTTTGCCCAAACCTACGGCATCAACGAGCCGGATACCCCCGAAAACGAGCAGGTCCCGGAGATCGTCCCGGTCTCGGTGCTGCCGGGCCTGGAAATAGACGTGAAAGACATTTTCAGATAGCGTTCCTCCCCGTGCTCCGCAAAATAGCCCCGCCAAACCCGCTCAATTCCCGCCAAGCCCTCCTCCCGGTTGAGGAGGTTTTTCAAGTAGGTCCCCCACTTAAGGTTGAGGCAAAAATAGGCGAAAAACAGCCGGGCCCGGCTTAAATGAAACTCCGGCGGCTGGTACCGGGTTAGAAGCTCCAGAAACCGCAGCCCCGTCTCCTCCAGATCGACTGGATCGGTGTTTGCCGTTTTTCGGGCCTGGGCAAATATCCAGGGCTGCCGGACAGCGGCCCGGCCGGCCATCACGGCGTCACAGGGGCCGGCGGCCCGGCGGAGCAGGTCTGCGGCATCGGCGATGTCACCGTTCCCCGCCACGGGGATGGTCAGGGCTTCCCGGAGGCGGCCCACATAATCCCAGCGGCAGGTCCCCCTGAACTTTTCCCGGGCGCTGCGGGGGTGAAGGGTGATAAATTCCACCCCCTCGGTTTCCAGACGGCGGCAGAAGGCGGCCAGGTAGTCAAAATCATCCTCCAGACCTATGCGGAGCTTTACGCTGAGGCGGCGGCGGGTTTGGGGCCGCAGCCGGCGGATAAGGTCCCCGGCCTTGTCAATCGAGGCCATCCAGCGGACCCCGGCGCCGGTACGGGTTATGGCTGGGGCGGAACAGCCCATGTTAAGGTCTATGCCGGCACATTCGTATGGCTCCAGCAGGGCAACGGCCCGGACAATCTGGTCCGCATTACCGCTGGCAAGCTGGTAGACAAGCTTTTCCGGCCGGGGGCCGTTGTCCAGGTACCATTTTTCAAAGGGTCCGCCCCCCAAGAGGCCCCCGGCGCTGATCATTTCGGTAAAGTATTCGTCGCAGCCGCCGAAATTTTCAATAAGCTCCCGGAGGGCCCGGTGACTTAATTCCGCCATGGGGGCTAGTAAAAATCTCAAGGTCATGGTATTATTATCACCAGCCTTGACGTTTTGGCAACAAGGCTTACAGGGGCTTGACTTGTATTATTTTATGCCATAAAGTTTATAAAGAAGAGGAGCGTACCGCATGATAGCAAAGAGTGATATGCCCAGCATCAACGAAAAGGCTGCCGAGGGGATAGGGCCGGATGGTGAGCCCTACCGGGTGCTTGTGGTTGACGATTCCATGTTTATCGCAAAACAGCTGGGGCAAATATTTAGTTCCGAAGGGTTTGAAGTAGCCGGTACCGGCGCAGACGGCGCTCAGGGCGTGGAAAAGTACAAGGAACTGTATCCGCACATTAACCTGGTTACCATGGACATCACCATGCCGGTTATGGACGGGGTTTCCGCCCTGGAAAAAATACTGGAATTTGACAAGGAAGCAAAGGTCATCATGGTCAGCGCCCTGGGTAAGGAAGATGTGGTGAAAAAATGCCTTCTTATGGGAGCAAAAAGCTACATTGTCAAACCGCTGGACCGGAAAAAGGTTTTGGAACGGGTCGTTTCCGTCCTGAAACAGTAAACTTAAAAAATTTTATGAAAGCCTCAGCTATCTCCCATCGGGTGTTTTGTCTTCATGCGGACATAAAGACCGATGATCTTTTCGAGGGCATCTGGCCTATCCCCGAAGGTGTTTCGCTCAACACCTACCTCGTAAAGGGTGAAAAAATCGCCCTGATCGATCTGATTCGGGATTGGACTGGCGCCCCGGGACAGGTTGAGGATGCGTTAAAAGGCCTGGGACTGGGCTTTTCCGACATCGACTATCTGATTTTGAACCATCTGGAGCCGGATCATTCAGGCTGGCTCAGGGAATTCCGGGCCCAAAACCCCAGGGCGGAGATTCTTGCCACCGCCAAGGGCATCAATCTGGTTAAAAGTTTTTATAAAATTGAGGATGGCCTGCGGGCAGTCAAGGATGGCGAAACGCTGGACCTGGGCGGCGGCATGGAGCTGCAGTTTTTTGAGACCCCCAACATCCACTGGCCCGAAACCATGGTTACCTGGGAGCCAAAATCGGGGACGCTTTTTACCTGCGACGCCTTTGGATCCTTCGGGACCCTGGGGGAGCGGGTTTTTGATGATGAATTCAGCCCCGCCGAACATGACTTTTTTGAAAAAGAGACCCTCCGGTACTATGCCAACATCGTTTCATCCTTCTCGCTTTTTGTGGAAAAGGCCGTGCAGAAACTATCAGCATTGGATATACAGTGTATAGCCCCCAGCCACGGGATAGTGTGGCGGAAAAACCCCAAAACGATCATCGACCGGTATGTCCGGTACGCTTCTTATGCCAAGGGCCCGGCGGAAAAGGAAATTGCCATTGTCTGGGGCTCCATGTACGGTTCCACCAAACAGGGGCTGGATGCGGTAATCCGGGGCATTGAGGCCGAGGGGGTGCCCTACAGCATTCACCGGATCCCCGATGAAAATGTTTCATATGTTCTGGCTGATGCCTACAAAAGCCGGGGGCTGCTCATCGCCATGCCCACCTACGAGTACGCCATGTTTCCCCCCATGGCCTATATGCTGGACATTTTCCGCCGCAAGCATATCAACGGGAAAACGGTCCTCCGGATCGGTTCCTGGGGCTGGGTCGGCGGTGCCAAAAAAGAATACGAGGCTGCCATAGAACCCCTTAAATGGAATAGCCTGGAATCGGTGGAATGGGCCGGTTCGCCCACGGCGGAGGAAATCAAAGTTCTGGAAGATCGGGGCCGGGAGCTGGCACGAACGGTCAGCGCGTAGTATATTTGTTTAATGAAGTCCATTTGTCTGCATAATGGAATGGTGATGACCGGCTTTGCCGCCATAGATCATTGCGCGGTCCTGGTTGAAGACGGTCTTATCGCGGATGTGTTTTCCCAAAAACGTTTTGACCAAAAGCACTTTTCCCCGGGCGTAGAGGTGATCGACGTGGGCGGCGCATATATCGCCCCTGGTTTTATCGATACCCATATCCACGGCTTCGGCGGTTACGGTACCGAGGATGTTTCCACCGATTCTATCATCGAGATGTCCCGGTTTTTGGCCCAATACGGCGTTACCTCTTTTAACCCCACCCTTTACCCCATGGAAAATACCACCATGCTGGAGGCGGTAAAAAAAACAGCGGCGGCTATGGGCAAGGAGCCGGGGGCCCGGATCATGGGGCTGCACCTGGAGGGGCCCTTTCTTTCCCCCGCCCGGCTGGGGGTTCAGCGGCCCGAAACTATCAGGACGGTGGATATTTCGTTGATAGAACAGTTGTGGGCCGCCGCGGGAGGCCATATCGTCAATATGACCGTGGCGCCGGAAATAAAAGGTATGCGGGAGTTGGCCCTCTACTGCATCAAAAAAGGGATCATCCTCCAGGCGGGGCACACGGACGCCAATTACGAGAACATGGTGGAGGGGATGCAGGCGGGGATCCTTCACGCCACCCATTTATTTAACGCCATGAGCAAGCTGGATCACCGGAACCCCAACGCCGTGGGGGCGATTCTGATCCATCAGGAAATGTCCTGTGAAATTATTGCCGATGGTTTTCATGTGCATCCGGATCTTTTCAAACTGCTCAGGCAGGATAAGTCCATAGACAAGATCGTGCTGGTTACCGACGGCCTGAAACCGACGGAACAAAGGGAAGGCCCACTCTATGCCAACGGCGAAGAAGTGATCTTTCACGACGGAGTTTTTCACCGGAAGATAGACGATGTGATCGCCGGTTCCGCCTTGACCATGATCCGGGGCGTTAAAAACCTTGTGTCTTTTGGTTTCAGTCTGGAAGATGCGGTGAAGACCGCCGGTTTCAACCCCGCCCAGGTGATGCGTTACAGCCGCAAGGGTTCCCTCGTTCCCGGCCACGATGCGGATTTAACGATTTTTGATAAAAATTTTGATGTCCGGGCCGTGATGGTGGGCGGCGTGTTAAAGAAAAATGATTTTTAATTTTTATTTTTTGGAGGGAAACCATGCGTTTGATTGTTCATAAAGATTACGCCGCTGTGAGCCATTGGGCGGCAGCGTACATAGCGGATCGGATTAGAAATTTTTCACAAACAAATGAAAAAAAATTTGTGCTGGGACTGCCCACCGGATCAAGCCCCCTGGGGATTTACCGGGAACTGATCAAGTTTCACCGGGAAGGAACGCTGTCTTTTGCCAACACCGTAACGTTCAATATGGATGAATACTCAGGACTTCCGGAAGATCATCCCCAAAGTTATCACCGTTTTATGTGGGATAATTTTTTCAGCCATATTGATATAGCTAAAGAGAACGTGCATATTTTGAACGGCATGGCGGCGGATCCCGAGGCTGAATGCCGCTCCTACGAAGAACAGATCGCCGCTGCGGGCGGTATAGAGCTTTTTCTGGGGGGCATGGGCGCCGATGGCCACATCGCCTTTAACGAGCCTGGTTCATCCCTTCATTCCCGCACAAGGATCAAGACCTTAACCGGCGGCACAAGGGAGGCCAACGCCCGTTTCTTCGGCGGCGACCCGGAACAGGTTCCCTCCACCGCCCTTACGGTAGGGGTAGGCACCATCATGGATGCCC
Organism: Spirochaetia bacterium; assembly: GCA_025997615.1. Taxonomy (GTDB): domain Bacteria; phylum Spirochaetota; class Spirochaetia; order Treponematales; family Breznakiellaceae; genus BNUV01. The sequence continues at coordinate 1,324 of BNUV01000104.1, read as the reverse complement.
GGGAAGTGCTGATCCTTGTCAGCGGTAATAACAAGGCAAGGGCGCTTCAGGCGGCGGTGGAAGGGGGCATCAACCATATGTGGACCCTTTCCTGCCTCCAGATGCATCCCCGGGCAATTATTGTCTGCGATGAAGACGCCACGGATGAACTGAAAGTCGGCACGGTGAAATACTTCAAAAATATTGAAGGGCTCGATCGATAGAATGGTTTTAAAAAAACTTTTTCTCATGTTTTTTCTTTTGCGCGTTATACTTCCGGGTTATGCGGTAGATCCCGCCGCCGATGATGAGACGGCACGGCTAAAAGAATTTTCCGATCCTAAAACAATTTGGGGCCGGGGCGTGGAGGGCATTATCGAAGAAGCCTACCGCCGTTGTTTCAAAACCTACATCATTGGCGGCAAGGTGATGAATCTGCGGATGCCCTTTGCCCAGAACAACGAACGAAATGAATTGAGCGAGCAGGATTGGGAATTTGTGGGCGGCGGCAAGGCGGATCCGGTTCTTCTCTGGGAGACCATAGCAGAAGCGCTGGAGACAGAAGATTTTAAAAATTACACCGCCGCCCTTTCGGACGGATGGGAAAAGGTGATCATCTTTAATATTCCGCAAAAAACATGGACTACGTCGCGGGATCTTTTTGACATTGCCCGGATGAAGGCCGGATCCTACCGGGGCCTCCCCCACAGGCCTTACGTGCTGACATCCGGCAAAGGCATAGAAGACAGCGATGTTTACAATTATCTTTACTGCGTAGGATGGACGGGCATGGACTGTTCCGGTTTTGTCTGGAACGTACTTTCCCACATCGCCGCCGCCGGGAATCTCGATCTGGGCCAGGCTTTAAGACGCGCCATGGGCGTTCCCCGGGGGGGCGATCCTTCGTGGTATGCGGGAACCTCGTTTTACAATTCCCGCAGCACCCAGATAAGCGCCGTGAGAGATGAAATCCGATCCCTTAAGGCCGGCGACATTCTTCTGTTCCGGGGCCGTAATGGCCAGATGGTTCATTCGGCCATCATCCAGTCTATTGATTTTTCCGCGGGTCTGATCCGCTATCTGCAATCCACCGACGAAGCCCCCCTCGACGAGCGGGGTGTCCACGATTCATACATCCGTTTTGATCCGTCCCGGGACAGGCTCTCCCTCAAGGACCCGTCGCTGGTGTGGACCCAGAGCCGTTACGCCCCCTTCCCCGGCGAAAAATCTTCAGCCTTTTCCGATGATGGCCAGCGTTTTCGTGCCTACCCCGAATCAGGCGGCGGCCGGGTGGTTCGTTTAAAACTTATCACCGGTGTTATTGATAAACTGCCAAAGAAGTGAA
>BNUV01000103.1 GCA_025997615.1 Spirochaetia bacterium | reverse complement strand
TGGAACCGCCGTCGACCCCCAGGATATATTTCCTGCCCGCCTGTACTTTGCCTCGGGAAAGATCACCAACAATTTTTCCGGGAACAAGTGCGCCAGCGGCACCGGGGAATTCCTCAAACAGCAGCTTGCCCGCATGGATATGACCCTGGACGACATAGACAAGGTGCCTGACACCGCCAAGGTCTACCCCCTGTCTACCCGCTGCTCGGTTTTTATGAAAAGCGACTGTACCCACCGGCTTAACAAACGGGAGGCCACCAAGGATGATATTGTCCTTTCCCTTTCGGATGTCATGGCGGTAAAGGTCATCGACTTCCTGAAGCGGGCCAAGGTAACCAGTGGCCGGGTGGCCCTGACCGGGGGGATCACCCTGAACCGGCACATCATCCGCTTTATCCGGGAAAAAGCCCCGCATATTGAATTTATCATCCCCGAGACGGCGCCGGTGTTCGAGGCCCTGGGGGCGGCGGTTTTGGCCCCCCTGTCGGGAAGCAAACTCCCGACGGTGGACAAGCTCCTTAAAACCAACGAGATCCGTTTCGGGACCCTGGGGGCCCTGAAAGACTGGAAAAACAAGGTTACCTTTTTTGACAAGCCCGACGGCAAAGTACAGGCGGGCAGGAAATATATCCTGGGGGTCGACGGCGGTTCCACCACCACCAAGGCAAGCCTCGTGGATATGGAAACCGACGAAATTGTGGCCAGCCACTACGGCCGCACCCACGGCGATCCGGTAAAGGCCCTGAAAGAGTGCCTGAAAATCATTCAGGATAAGATAATCGCCGATACGGGGGATAAAAAACTGGACATCCGCCTGGTGTCGGTTACCGGTTCCAGCCGGGAGATCCTCGGGGTGTTTCTGGAAACGCCGGGGGTCTACAACGAGATCATCGCCCATTCGGTGGGCACCACCTATTTTGATCCCACCGTGGAGACGATCTTCGAGATAGGCGGGCAGGACGCAAAATACGTGCATCTGAAAAACGGCGTCCCCATCGACTACGCCATGAACGAGGCCTGTTCCGCCGGTACCGGTTCGTTTCTGGAAGAATCCGCCTCGGGGGATCTTTCGATCCACAGCGCCAAAGACATAGGCCCCATCGCGCTGGAAGCAACCGCCCCCTGCAAATTCGGGGAGCATTGTTCGGCCTTCATCAATTCTGATATTCGCAAGGCGGTCCAGCAGGGAGCGGGCCGTGAAAATATTACCGCGGGGATCGCCTGTTCCATCGTGGCAAATTACCTTAACCGGGTGGTGGGAAACCGTACGATAGGCGGGAAGATATTCCTCCAGGGCGGCGTGGCAAAAAACATGGCCGTTCCTCTGGCCTTCGCCATGATGCTGGACAAGGAAATCCTCGTACCCCCCTCGCCGGAACTGACGGGCTGTTTTGGTGTGGCCCTTTTGGCAAAACGGAAATCCGCCGACGGGCTCCTCCCGGAAAAGGCCGTGGTTATCGACGAGCTATTAAACCGGGAAATCGGCTACGAAAGGGTCTTTACCTGTAAAGCCTGTGACAACTACTGCCCCATTCAGGTGCTCAAGGTCAACGATCATCAGTATATGTTCGGCGGCCGCTGCAACAAGTACACCAATATGCGCAAACAGGTATCGGATCAACAGGCGGCGGATGCGCCGATTTTTGATTATGTGGAAAGGCGGCAGAAGATGCTTTTTGAGGACTATGCCGCTCCCGCTGCAGAGTTTAAACAGAAACGCGATTACCTCGTGGGTATACCCCGGGCTTTTTCCACCCACACCCTCTACCCGCTTTATTCGTGGTTTTTCCACGAGCTGGGTATCCGCACCTTCCTCTCCACCGAAGTGGCCCACGCCGGAGTTGCCCGGGCGGAATCGACCTACTGTTTCCCCGCGGAAATCGCCCACGGGGCGGTGCAGGACTGTCTGGACAAGGGGGCCGATTATGTGCTGCTCCCCCATTTCCGCGATATGCCCAGTTACGAAGACGATGTTCACGCCAACTTTTGCCCCATCACCCAGAGCCTTCCGTATTACATCGAAAAAGCCTTTCCCGACATCGACAAAAAGAAATGGCTCCCCCTGGTGGTAAGTTTTAAATTCGGCGAAGGCAAGGCGCTGGAACTTTTCTGCACCCTCACCGAAAAAATGGACATCAGCGAGGCTGAGACAAAGGCGGCCTTTACCAAAGCTATGGAAAGACAGCAGGCCTATTTTGCAGCCTGTCAAAGGCTGGGGGTGGAAGCTCTGGACGAAGCCCGCAAAGCCAACCGCCCGGTGATCGCTGTGTTAGGACGGCCTTACAACGCATTCACCGCGGAAGCCAACATGGGAATTCCCCGGAAGTTTACCACCCGTGGTTATTCCATCGTACCTTTTGATATTCTGCCTTTCAACGATGAAAAAATATTTTCCAATATGTACTGGTACTACGGCCAGCAGGATGTAAAGGCCGCGAACCTCCTTAAAAACGAGGACAATATTTACATCACCTATATCACCAATTTTTCCTGCGCGCCGGATTCTTTCATCCTGCACTACATCAAATGGGCCATGGGCCAAAAGCCCTTCCTCGTGCTGGAGCTGGATTCCCATTCCGCCGATGCCGGGGTGGACACCCGGGTGGAGGCATTCCTCGATATCATCGACGGGTACCGCGCCAAAAAACTGGAGATCGAAGCCGAGCGTTACGACAACGGCTGGAAATTTGTCTACGGTAATTATGCCGATGGAACCGCTCCCGCGCCCGGAGAAGACCTCCGGGTGGAAAACAGCAAGACCGGTGAAAAGGTTTTTATCAGGAATAACAAGCGGGTTAAGGTGCTGTTGTCCAACATGGGGGCCATCTCCACCGAGTATACCGCCGCCTCTATCCGGAGCCTGGGGATCAATGCGGAGGCTATGCCGGTGGCCACGGCAAAAACCATACAGCTTGCCCGGTCCCACGCATCGGGAAAAGAATGTGTCCCCAGCCACCTGGTGCTGGGCAGCGCCCTGCAATTTTTCATGAGTGAAAAATACCGCAAGGACGAACTGTATATGCTCTTTGTGCCGATTACGAGCGGACCCTGCCGCACGGGCCAGTATTATGTTTACTACGAAAATCTTTTCCGGGATATGCGGCTGGAAAATGTCGTGGTCTTTATCCTTTCGGCGGATAATTCCTACAGCGAGCTGGGCCCCGGTTTTTCCCAGGAAATGTGGAAGGGCCTGGTGCTCTCGGATTATCTCAAGGATATTCAGAACAGCCTCAAGGCCATGGCGGTGAACCCCGCTACCGCTATCTCTACCTATGAAAATGCCTGGCGGAAGGTGATCCATGCGGTGGAGCATAATCCCAAAAACATCTGGAAAGAGCTGCGCTATGTAGCATCAGAGGTGAAAAAAATTCCCTTGAAACGGAAGATGGAAGATTGCCCCAAGGTTTTGGTGGTGGGGGAAATTTATGTCCGCCGGGACGATTTCGCCGTGGGCGAATTGACAGACCTTATGAGTGAACGGGGCATCGTGGTAAAAGTTTCCGGTATCTGCGAATGGATCCATTATCTGGATTTTGTCCGGGAATATTCTTTCAAAAAACTGCTGAAGCTCCAAAAACCGGGGAAAAGGCTTTTCTCCGAGCCCTGGCGGAAACTAAAGAAACTGGAAATCGAAGAATGGTGGAAACATTCGGTGGAAAAAAAGGTGATAAAAATTTTAGCGCCCACCGGGCTCGTTCCAAAAACTCCCCACGATATGCGGCTCATCATGAAAACTACCCAGGAACATTTTGTCAACCTGGAACTGAATTCGGAGATCGCCGTTTCTTCAGGCGTCGCCGCCACCGCCATGGAACACGGTTATTCGGGCATTGTCAACATCAGCCCCTTCGCCTGTCTCATAGGCCGGGTCATCGAGGGGCTCTACACCCCCTGGGCCCGGGAACGGAACTACCCCGCATTGTCAGTGGAAGTGGACGGAAATCTTCTGCCCCCGAACATTGTGAACAAGCTCAACATCTTTATGGTGAACGTCCTCCGGTTCAAGGGCAGCAACGACCTCTCCCGGCTCATTGACAAGGCGGATTCGGATAAAGATGTACAATCTGCATGAAGGCCGTTAAAAATTTTAAATGGGCTTTGGTGCTGTCAGGCGGCGGCGCCAAGGGCCTGGCCCACATCGGCATCCTCACGGCTTTGGAAAAACTTGGAGTTCCCGCTCCTTCCTTGGTGGCGGGCACTTCCATGGGGGCTATTGTCGGCGGCCTTTACGCCTGCGGTATGAAGCCGAAGGAAATTGCCGATTTTACCCTCAAGGATTTTGATATAGGCCGCTATCTGGATAGTTTTGCCTTTCGTATCTCAGGCCCCGTGGGAAAAGTTATTCAGACCGGCCAAATTTTGGGCAGCCTCGCCACCCGCCGGGGCATCGATCCGGGGGAAAAGATTCTGGAACTGCTTGAAAAATTATCAGGGGGAAAAAAATTCAATGAGACAAAAATTCCCTTTCGCTGTAACGCCGTGGACCTGATAAACGGCGAAGAGGTGATCTTTGATTCCGGTTCCGTGGCCCGGGCCATGCGGGCATCCATGTCCTTCCCCGCTTTTTTTGAACCTTTTTGCGCCGATGGCCGTATGTATGTTGACGGCGGCTTGGCGGATAATATGCCCGTAACCATCGCCCGAAAGGCCGGGTTCCGCCACATCCTGGCGGTGGACGTGGGAAAATTCAGAACCCTCATGGCGGATGATTTGCCCAATGCTCCCCAGGTTGTCTACCGGTCCATGGAAACGATACAGTATTTGATGGGACGCAAGGAGCGGGCGGACCTGACCATTCATGCGACGGATAATGCCACGCCCTTTTCTTTTCTGAAAAAGAAAGAACTGATAGAATTGGGGGAGCGGGCCGTTCGGGAAAGTGCACCTGAGTTGGAAAGTTTTTTTAGCGGCAAATTCCGGGCGCCATTTACCCGCCGCCGTTACCGTGACTGCGGCATAAAAGGAGAATGATTTGCAGAGACTGGGAAAAAGTATTGAATCACTGGCGGCATCGTACAGCGCTTACGGCCTTGTAAATCATTCGGGCGGCGACAGCCTGCCCAGCCGGGACAGCGTCGCTGACATACTCCAGGGCCTGGACGAACTGGTCTTCCCCGGCTTCAGGGAAAACGGCGGGCTGGATCACAACAACCTCATGCTGATAACCGCCGAACGGGTCCACCACCTCGCCCGTGAATTGGTTCGTGAAGTTGAACGGAGCCTCGCCTTTGCCGCCCGCAGAGACCAGGAGGGCGTGAGTCCCTGCGGGAACGCCGGGTGCCACGCCGCGGCGGAACTCATCGTGGATGATTTTTTTGACGAGCTCCCGGGCATACGGGCCGCCCTGGCCATGGACATGAAAGCCGCCTTCCGGGGCGACCCCGCCGCAAAAAGCATCGAAGAAGTGATTGTTTCCTACCCCGGCTTTGAGGCCATCACCGTTCACCGGCTGGCCCATTTTTTCTGGATCCGGGGCGTCCCCTTAATCTCCCGCATGATGAGTGAAATTGTCCACGGCCGCACCGGCATCGACATACACCCCGGCGCCGAAATCGGCGAATCATTTTTTATTGATCACGGCACCGGCGTTGTCATCGGAGAAACCACCATCATCGGCAAAAATGTAAAACTCTACCAGGGCGTTACCCTGGGCGCCCTCTCGGTAAAAAAAGAAGAAGGCAACCACAAACGGCACCCCACCATCGAAGACGACGTGACCATCTACTCCAACGCCACCATTCTGGGCGGCGAAACCGTCATCGGCCGCGGCTGCACCATAGGCGGCAACGTCTGGCTCACCGAACCGGTTCCCCCCAACACCACGGTCTACACCAAAACCGGCGAGCTCCTCATCAAAACCCGGGGCCCTTAAGCCGCCATGGCAAAACCACACCGCACGCTGCTGGCGATATGCTTCTTCTTCTGTGCGGTTTTTGGATGGGGGCAAACGAGTTATACGTGGACAGGTTTGAGCTCAAGCAATCCGACCGATTGGGATGATTTAGACAACTGGGATGATGGAAGCTATCCCGCTTCAAACTATCCCCAATTCTCCACTGATGATGTAACTATTGGAGCAGCATCTGATTATCCTCTATTGATTACAAATATAGAAATCGGTTCATTAATTGTTTTAGGAACGGGTGAAATTGATATTGTTACTTTTGAATTAAAAATAAATGGCGATCTCAGTGTAGATGTAACAGCTCAGTTTGATGTTACATTGGGCACCGTGAAATTTGCAGGGACAAGCAACACAATAACGACCAATGGACAAAGCTTTGGGGATGTAATAATTGATGCCGGGGCGGACTATACCGTTACCGGTGATATGAATGTTACCGGGACTCTAACCATTGGCAGTGGTGCGGAGCTTGATATAGGCGATAATGATATTATTATCACCGGATCATTTTCCAATAACGGCGCTTTGAAGCTTTCCGGTGTTCAGAATTCCCTAAATGCCGCAGCGAAAATTAACGCCGCGGCCGCCGTCGGAACCATCGAATTTACCGGGACCGGCACAGGGCTGTCGGGGCTTACCGATTTTTATAATCTGGTGATCGCTTCCACTGCCGTAAATGTCACACCAGGCAATGTAACAATAAATAATAGTATAATAATTGACGGAACCCTCGATACCGCTGCAAATTCTTCTTTGATTGAATTTACCGGGGCTGGCGGAACTATCACTACCAATGGTGCATCGTTTTTTGATGTGGTTATCGCCGCCGGGGCGGATTATACCGTTACCGGGGATCTAATTGTTGATAATGATTTAACCATAACCAATGGAACCCTTACCTTTCCCGCGAGCGTTTCCATAGGCGGGAGTCTAACCATAAGCAGCGCCGGTGATATTGACGCCATCACAAACTCTTCTTTAGTAACCTTTACCGGAAATGCCAAAACCATCACTCCCAATGCCGCCCCTTTTTACGATCTGGAAATTTCAGGCGGATCTTATGCTTTGTATGCAAATGTTACACTCGCAAACAACATAACCATCAAGAACAACGGGACCCTGAATGCATCCTCTCACACTATCACCCTGGGGGGGAGCTGGGATCAGACAACAGGCGGCACCTCCGGTAACCATCGGGCCGATGCTTTCAACCCGGGAACCAGCGTCGTAGAATTTACTGCCAATAATATTGAAATCAAAGGCAATACCAGATGGTACGATTTTATATGCAACAATCCCAATGCAACCATAAAATTTTCCAATCATATTGATTCCGCTGCCCCCAATTACTATGCGGATATTTATCATGAAATAACAAATAGTATTACCATTGCCGCCGGAGCCACCCTTACCAGATTGACCGGTACAACTGATCCCGGAAACCTTCCTGCAATATATGGTCCGGCATACGGTGACAGAGATTTGTTCTGGGATTTAAAAATATATGCCTCAGCTCCTGACCTAAGCGCAGCCGGTGTAGCAATAGAATACAACCATGCCATAGGGACAGATTCAATTTTTAGAACTACCTACCCGGTTAATTTTAATTACAACCCGGGCTCCATACATGCTTTTACCTATGCCTATACCGAAGATGTAAATCGTAACGGAAGGATAGATCGGATCCGCCTTGATACGAACTTTGTGGGCACTACAAAGAATGTGCGGATTTCAGCATCACCCGGTTTTGTTCCCGCTTCAATTAGTGTTAACGGACCGGAGGGGCCCTATAGCCTTAAAGGTACCTATAGTGTGTCCATAGATCAAAAATCTGTTTACATTGATCTTAATGAGAAAGACTATGCCGATGGGGATGCAGCGCTTTACATAAGTATCCCCGATGGTATGTTTGAAACCGATACATCAGATCAGATAAAAATACGCCAGGATCTTCCCGGCGGCCTGCCTGCTATTGATACGGTTTATCCCCGGTTAAGCTATGCCCTTACACTCCCCGGCTGGAACGAAATATTTGTCCGGATGTCCGAACCGGTATCGGGCCTTGCCACAGGCGAATTTTCTTCTTCACCCCCCGTATTTCCATCAGGCGCTTCTCTAAGCAGCCTGTCACAGGTTTCATCAAAAGAATTCAGATTAATTCTTAATAAAAATATAACTTCCGCCGACTTGTCAGGTTTGGCAAACGGCACAATCACTTTTGCATTTAATTCTTCCGGCAATGTTGCGGATACAGGCAGCATACCTCAGGCCTTGGCGGATAGAATGGCCGCTTTCGAAAAAAAGCCCCGGTATAACTCCGATGAGACGTATCTCCAATCATCATTTTCAGAATCACTTACGAGACCAGCCTTCACCGTTCCTTCCTCGCCTCCCCGGCCCGTCACCGACATTTTAATTTCCCGAACGCCGGATACCGCAGGAAACAATTATTTCATCTGGCCTGTTTTTGCCAGAAACGGTGCCATTGCGGGGGGGGAAAATACCGGCATCCTCAGGGAATTTAACGGCGGCCAAAAAATTACAAATATTGATATTACCCTCCAGGCCCGGTTGAATCCCGCCCTTTCAGGCATTCCTGATCCTGATCTGAAATTCGGTGTTAATGTAGATGATTCCTTCAGGGCCGGGGAAAA
>BNUV01000102.1 GCA_025997615.1 Spirochaetia bacterium | reverse complement strand
GGAAAAAATTGTCGAAACCCTTAACGCCCACGGGCTTGAGGAATTTATCGAACACATTTAATTCCGGTATTATCGCGGCAGCCATTTGGTAATCATCGCGAACAGGGCGTTCATCTCAACAGGTTTGACGAGGTGGTCAGTTATGCCCGCATCCAGGCATTGACCGTGCAGTTCCCTGCTGTTACTTTCGGCGGACACCGAGATAACCGGCACCGTTTTTGCCCAGGGCAGGGCCGAAGCGCGCATTCCCCGTGTGGCATTAAAACCGTCCATTCCCGGCATATGCAGATCCATTAAAACCAGGTCGTATTTGTTTTGAGAGAACATATGCACAGCTTCGGCTCCGTCCTGCGCCCCGTCAAGGACGGCGCCCGTGTCCTCCAGCATGGCCAAAAGTATTTCGCGGTTTATGTCTACATCGTCCACAATCAAAAAACGCTGCCCGGTAAAATTATCAGACACGGCGATGGCTGCATCCATTTTCTCAGTGTCGTTTTTCTCCGGCCCCGGTACGGTACGATCTATACCAAGACGGATATCGCAGATAAAACGGGAACCCTTGCCCGGTTCGGACTCCACCCTGATTTCTCCGTCCAGGAGTTTAACAATACGTTTGACCAGGGGCAGCCCGATGCCCATCCCCCCAAACTTCCGGGTAATGCTGTTGTCTTCCTGCTCAAAAATACCCCACAAGCGCTGCTGCGCCTCCTGGTCAATGCCGATACCGTTATCGCTTACCTCAAAGCGGACAAGGCAATCATCTTCCCGGCTCTCAATCAGCCGGGCGGACAGGCTGATTTTCCCCGCTTCCGGCGTAAACTTCACCGCGTTAGAAAGCAGTTTCACCAGTACCTGGGTTAAGCGCCGCTCATCGCTAATCAGCGAATCATGAATATTCCCGTCAATATCCGTAGTAAAAACCTGCCCTTTGACATTCGCCTTGGGGGTGATGGTGTTAATCACCGAATCCATCACCGCGGCGAAACTGAAAGGCTGCGGCACAAAGTCAAACTTACCCGTATCAAAACCCGCCATGTCCAGAATATCGTTGACCATGCCCAAGAGATATGCCGATGATTCCCTTATTTTTTCAAAGTAATACTTTTGTTCGGCGCTGCCGGAAGTCTTTTCCGCGATAGTGGTCATACCGATTATGGCGTTCATCGGTGTGCGCAGTTCGTGGCTTACCCGGCTCAGGAAATCGCTTTTCGCCTTGCCCAACTGTACCTCGTGGGCCAGCGCCTGTTCCGCCTGTGCCATGGCCACCATCAAATTCTGCTGCATCTGTTTCATCTCGGTGATGTCCTGCCCCAGAAGCCCAATCCCGGTCTTTCCGCCGCGCAGATCCACGGCAAAAGCGGAAAAAGAAAAGTCCCGGCATCCGCCGTTTTTATCGTTTACCTCCGTTTCAAATTTTACTATCCGGTTTTGCAGAACTGCGGGAAAATATTCCTGCTCCATACGCTCGAAATCTTCAGGGCTGAAAATAAGCGGCAATCCGCCCTTGAGCAGTTCCTCATCGCTAAAGAGCGTAACATTGGAAAGCGCCGGGTTCATGTATCCAATATCGCCCCACGCCCCGGTGTACAGTATAAGGTTCGGGGAACTCTCCACGATGGACAGTATCCGCTTAAGGTTGTCTTCCGATTCCATAAGATCGCTCAAATCACGTATGCAGGAGATGATAGCGTAATCGCCCCGCCACTTTACCCGGCGCAGGGTTATCTCCACCGGCAGGGGAGAGCCGTCGAGCTTTATGTGTTCCCAAAAGAAAGTATTCTTTCCGTCCTCAATAGCCTTTTGGCCTTCTGCCAGCGCTTGCGCCATACTCAGCTTGCCGTTGCTCTGGTATTCCGGAAAAAATCTTGTAATGGAGACGGTTACTTCCTGCTTATCTTTGCAGCCGAGCAACTCCACCATTCGTCGGTTGCAGTCGTAAATATTCCCGTAATCATCGTATATACAACAGGCAAAGGTCATATTGTCGAGCATGAGATTTACCCGCTCTTCGCTCTCCCGGGCCGCCTCTTCCTTTGCCTTGATTTCCCGAAGGTCGCGGGAATAGGCGGTGAGGTGGAAGCCGTCTTTCCAGGGAACGCGGACCAGGGTCGTTTCCACCGGAAGGGGTTCCCCCGAAGCGGTGCGGTACATCCATTCAAAGCGCTGATAGCCGGTTTCAAAAGCCGCTTTAATGAGGGTTGCGGCCTTTTCCCGGGTTCTCATCCCATCGCTCTGGTACTCCGGGTGCAGATCGAAAAAGTGATCGGTATAGTCTGATTTTTTTGAAAGCCCCAGCATTTTGAGGGCCTCCATGTTGCAGTCGAGCATGACGCCGTTTTCGTCCCAGATGGAACAGGCCATGGGCGTGGCGTCCATCATAGCCTGGATACGCTCGTTGGCTTCCATATTCTGAGCCGGGATCACGACCATTTTACGGTCCAGCGCCATTTGAACGCCCATGACCGCCATGATAACAACCAGAGAAACGACGAGTGCGATCAGCATCCTGCGTAGTAATATTTCTCCGTGTTCAATTAAACTAATCTCGTGCTGCTGCAAGGGGTGCATTAAGATAGTGGCGTCATAATCAACGCCCAAAATACCGACTATCCTGCCGTCATTGAGGATGGGCAGTACCGCCGAAAACAGGATGCCCCATTCATCGACCGTAGGTTCCGGGGTAAAGGTCAGCTTGCCGGTTTTCCAGGCTTCCTCAATATATGCCGGGGTAGGACCGGCAAAAACCGGGCTGCCCAGCCATTCGGGATGTTCGTCCCGCCCGATGCCGGAAGACATCAGGAATACATACCCGTTTTCAGCCTTTTCCATATAGTATATGTACGCAAATCCGAAGGTTTTCGCGATATCAGTCAGTTTTTTGGATGTGTCCCAGAACCAGTCTGTCCCCGCTTCCCGCTTGAGCTTTTCCGTGTCGTGCAAAACAGGAAATTCCTGCTCTACATATACGGCCATGCTCGCGAGGTTTTTCTTATTCAATTGCTCGATATATGCGGTATATGATTCCCTGGTGAATAAGCTGTATTCCCGGGTCAGGCTGTGAAACTGCGTATAAAACACTAATCCAATGACCGCAACGGCAATGAAGCCCAAGCCAATAATCAAGGTTGAAAGAAAACGGGGTCTCATACTGATCTCCTTCCTTTACAATTTTTTTCCCGTTTTGTTTGTTATTGCCGCTCCTATTCTTTTTATTAAATCCTGATAATCATACGGTTTTACAATATAGTCATCCGCTCCCAAATTCACTGCCCGTTGATGCCCCTCTATTTCAGCTACAGATGTTAAAAAAATGATCGGTATATTTTTTGAGAGGTGCAGGTGTCTTATTTTATTAAATGTTTCCCACCCGTCCATATATGGCATTAGTATATCCAGTAAAATAAGATCGGGAATAAAACCATGACGAATATGCGTTAACTTTTCCAATGCGATTTTACCCGATACCGCAGTAACTACTTCATACTCACTTTGTAATATGACCGAGGCCATTTTAAGAGCTATTTCATCATCATCTACTACAAGTATCCTTTTCCGGCTAGTTTTATTCGTCATTTTTCCTCCTTCACGTCATACGTTATACGTTAAATATACACATAATTTTGGCGCTAATATGACCTTTTGGCTATTTTTCTGATCCCCCTTGGTTTTTTTCTATTTATTAGCAAATTGCTAATAAATTATATTGAATATTAGCTATTTGTCAAGTAGCTTACAAAGCAACTAGCATATAAAAATGGGACTAAAGGAAATTTTTGCCCGGAATTTAAGAAAATTCAGAAAAACTGAAGGGCATTCACAGATGACTCTGGCCGCCCGGTGCAATACGGATGTAAGTTATATAGGTCAGATCGAGACGGGAAAACGGTTTCCTTCCATTAAACTTATCGAAAAAATAGCAGAAGCCCTGGACGTGGAACCCTACCGGCTTTTTAAGGACGAATCGGGCATAGAATATGATGAAATGGACGAAAACGAAGATTTTCTTGGCAAATTGCCTCCGGCAATCCGCAGAAGGATGATTCAGCGCCTTACCAACGCCCTCGATATTTGCGTAAGAGATGCCCTGGCCCCCCGGTGAACCTCTGCGGTAAACGCGGACCAAAGGTCCGAGCGATTCCCTATCCGCTAAAGTATGCTATTTTACACGCCGATATTTTAAATACGGGGGGGATAACCCTCAAATTTGACGGTGCGCAGCGGTATTATATACCCGACGTCCAGGCGCACCGTCTTTTTTATGCTTTTTATACTTGATGATAGTTTTCCAGAAAGGTTCCCACACGGCGGATAGCGTCGCTTAGGGTGTCCTTGTCGGGGAGGAAGACGATGCGGAAATGGTCCGGCTCCTTCCAGTTAAAGCCCGTGCCCTGGACCAAAAGCAGATGCTGATCCCGCAGCAGGTCAAACATAAACTTTACGTCATCGGTGATGTTGAAACGTTCCGTGTCAACTTTGGGGAAGCAGTAGAGGGCCCCCCGGGGCATGACCACCGAAAGGCCGGGGATGGCGTTGATCATATTGACGGCGATGTCCCGCTGTTCCTTGAGGCGGCCGCCGGGAAGGAGCAGGTCCTTCACGCTTTGGTAGCCCCCCAGGGCGGTCTGTATGCCGAATTGCGAGGGCATATTGGCGCACATCCGCATATTGGAAAGCAGGTCCAGGCCCTCCACATAACCTTTGGCGCCCTTTTTGTTCCCCGAAAGTACCATCCAGCCGGCACGGAAACCGGCGGCCCGCCAGGCCTTGGAAAGACCGTCGAAACTGACTGTAAAAGTATCCGGCGCTATGGTAGCCATGGGGATATGTTCTGCGCCATCGTAGGTGATACGGCTGTAAATTTCATCGGCATACACGATAAGGCCGTTTTCCCGGGCCACAGCGGCGATGTCTTCCAGGGTCGAACGGCTGTAAACCGCCCCGGTGGGATTGTTGGGGTTGATCACCACAATGGCCTTTGTTTTCGCACTGACCTTTGAACGGATATCATCAATATCGGGATTCCATCCGGCAGTTTCTTCGCAGCGGTAATGCACGGCCCTGCCCCCGGAAAGGGTGACGGCGGCGGTCCACAGGGGATAATCGGGCATGGGGATGAGCACCTCGTCGCCTGAATCCAAAAGGCCCTGCATGGCGATCATGATGAGTTCGCTGACGCCGTTGCCGATAAAAATATCGTCGATGCCCACGTCCATGACGCCCTTGTTCTGGAAATCGTGCATGACGGCCTTGCGGGCGGCAAAAAGCCCCCGGGAATCGCCGTACCCTTGGGCGTTTTGCAGGTTGATGATCATGTCGTGGATGATCTCGTCCGGGGCATTGAAGCCGAAAGGCGCGGGATTGCCCGTGTTCAGTTTGATGACCCTGAAACCTTCGTCCTCCAGCCGCTTGGCTTCTTTGAGCACCGGGCCCCGGATTTCGTAACAGACATCGGCAAGTTTTACAGACTTTTCATACGTTTTCATGGTGATACCTTTCCGGCAAGTATACAGGATCTTCATGCATATAGCCAGTTCCCCGCATCATCAAGGTATTTTGAAATCACCACGGTGTAAATCTCGGTTTTTAGCCGGCCCCGTTCCTTTTCCCAGTGTGCCCTTTGGGGAAGGGATTTTTTTACCCGTTTCAGGGCGGCTTCGGCGGCATCCAAAAATTCTTCCCGCCTTTCCGGCAGGGACTTCTGCAGGGTATCAGCCAGGAAAAAAGCCGCCAGCCCCGCAGGCAGGGCATCGCCGGAAACTTTGGCCAGGAGCACAAACTGATCCGCCGCCTGAGCCATCTGCCGGGACAGGAACAATGAAAATCCGTAAAACCAGATGATCCAGGACCTGTCAGGGACCGCTTTTGCCTTGTCCGACAAGCCTTTAAAAAACCGGGCGGCGCCGGTAAAATCTTTGCCCAGAATACGGGCAAGGCCGAAGACCAGGGCGTGTTCCTCCAGCAGAGAGGGCTTAACCACGGCAAGCTGGTTTTCGAGACGAAGCATGGCGGGAAAATCCTGAAGGACCAGATAGGTGTTTGACAAAAGGCCTACCAGCCGGGAACGGTACTGCCCCCGGCGAAAAACTTTCCCCTCCAGATAGGTCACCAGGGCGGGCCAATCCTCCCGTTCCAGCAGGGTAAAGAGCCGCCGGTTGGTAAAATAGAAAAAGTCCAGCCCGGCCAGGATCAGGAACAGGATAATGAGGAAGGGCCAGTTGGCGCCCCAAAAAATCCGGGCGGTGGCGGCATCAAACATGATGAAGGGGATCGTGGTTACAAAGACGAGAAAAATGAGTATAATAGCGGTGAAGAAAATGAATACGGATTTGAATTTCACAGTTTTTTTATCATAGACCAGGGGAAGGAGAACGTCAATCTTGGCAGCGTCTAAGCTTAATATCGCAGACATAACACCGGGGACATATTTTTCCGCCCCTGTTTATCTGGACAACGGTTTTGTCCTGGCCTCACCGGAAACGCCCCTTTCCGTCGGGCTGCTCCATCTTCTGGATAAATGGGAATTCCGGGAACTGTGGAGCGACGGCGAAGCTCAAAAAGATCGTGGGGAAGATATTGATGAAGGCCGCCTGGAAAAGGCGGAGGAGTTTTTCCAGGAGCTGGAAGCTTATGTGGAACAGCTCTTCATGCAAACCGCCATTGGCGTGGAAATAAATTTCGCCGGATTAGCGAAAAAAATAAAGGACGTCTGCGCCGTGATAAAAGACGAGCGCCGTTTTTTGCTGGCTGTACGGGGAACTGAAAATAAAAATCAGGAAAAAAAAGATTTTATCGCCGCTCACACCGTGCGGTCCACATTCCTTTCCATCGTCATCGGCGATTATCTTAAACTGCCATCCGACCGGCTTATCGGGCTGGGGATTGCGGCATTGCTCCACGAAATCGGCATGACAAAAATTCCCCGGCACATCTACAATGTTCAGCGGGAACTTTCCCCGGTGGAACGGATGAACATCCTTACCCACCCGGTGACGGGTTACAATATTCTCAAGGCCAACCGCTTTCCCCCGGAAATCGGCACCGCGGTTTTGCAGCACCACGAACGGGAAAACGGTTCCGGCTATCCGCAGATGATCAGCGGGGACCGGATAAGCCTCTACGCCAGGATCATCGCCGTGGCCTGTTCTTACGAGGCGCTGACGGCGAACCGGCCCCATAAAGACGCCAAAAACGGTCATGCGGGCATACTGGATCTTCTGCGAAACGAAGGAAAAGCTTACGATGATACTGTTATCCGCGCGTTGGTATACTCGCTTTCGATTTATCCCATCGGCACTTTTGTGCTGCTTTCATCGGGGAAGAAGGCCCAGGTTGTGGATGTAAACCCCGGCGATCCCAGATTCCCCATCGTAAAAATTTCAGGCAATGATGATCCGGACAACGGCGCCGCCGTCGAAACTTCCGCATCGGGGGTAAAGATCCTCCGCGCACTGACCGAAGAAGAAATCGCCGCCCTAAACTGAGGGTGCGGCGATCCGGCCCTCGTAAAGCTCCTTGGGATAAACTTTTATGCCCAGCTTTTTTTCCAGCGCCGCCAGACTCCGCATTTCGTTTTCGTCTCCTATGCTCACCATGATCCCCTTCTTCCCCGCCCGGGCAGTACGGCCCGCCCGGTGAATATAGGCCTCCGTATCGGAAGGAACATCCAGGGCGATGATGTGGGTGATCCCCGGAAAGTCCAGCCCCCGGGAAGCGAGGTCGCTGGAAACCAGCGCGGAAATTTTGCCCCGGCGAAAAGCTTCCGCGGCGGCCCGTCTGTCTTTTTTGTCCATGTCGCCGTAAAGCCCCAGCACGGGGATCTTGTGATGCTGCAACTGGGAAACGATCTTTCCCGCATCATAACTCCGGCCCGTAAACACCAAAGCCTTCCGGGGTTTTACCGCCGCCAGAAAAGACCGGAGAAAAGAAATTTTTTGCCGGCCCTCGCAGAAAAAAGCCCAGTGTTCGATCTGTTCCCGGACTATTTTTTCTTCCCCCTCTTCCCCGACAAAACAGGGCGTCCCCAAAAGCGGGAGAAGCCGCTCCCGGTTTTTTACCGAAAGCGTGGCGGAACAGGCGGTGCTCAACCGTTCGGCCGGCAGCATACGAATCAGTTCTTCAGTTTCTCCCCGCAGTTCCTCCGCCAAAAGCCGGTCCCCTTCGTCCAGAACCAGGGCTTCAAGGGCGTTGAATTTAAGCTTCCCCATGCGGGCAAGCTGGAGAAGCCGGCCGGGGTTTCCCACGATCACCGGGGGCTTTTCTTTTTTAAGGCCCTCGATTTGCCGCCCCATGCTGGCGGACCCGATGACAAGACCGGCATGGGGACTCGAGCCCCCGGCGGTCCAATCACGCAAAAGAAAATCCGCCTCGGCCTTGATCTGGGCGCAAAGCTCGTATGTGGGGGCGCAGACAAGGATGCGCAGTCCCGGCCTGTTTTTATCACCATTATTATCAACAGAAAAAAACCGCTGAAACAGGGGCAGAAGGTAGGCGAAGGTTTTTCCCGTACCGGTGGGCGAACGGAAAAGAACGTTTTCTCCCCCCAGGAGCCGGGGTATTACCAGCGTTTGAATTCCCGTAGGAATGTTGATAGATTTTTCCGCCAGGCGGGCGCAAA
>BNUV01000101.1 GCA_025997615.1 Spirochaetia bacterium | reverse complement strand
GATATTAACGATGGAACCTGATTTTTGTTTTATCATATACTTCAGTGCCCGCTGTATGGCAAAGAAACTTCCCTTTATATTAACCGCCATAACCTGGTCGAAGAGCCTCTCATCGGTATCCAGCAGGGAGACATTGGGGAAGATTCCCGCGTTGTTGACAAGGCCGTCGATCCTGCCCCCCAGTTCTACCGTTTTTTCGATAAGGGCAAAACAGTCATCGGTTCCGGAAGTATCCGCCCGGAAAAAAACGGCCTTCTGTCCCCGGGAACGGATATCCGCAGCCAAGGCTTCCCCTTCATCGCCGCTTCGCCCGGCGAGGATTACAAAGGCCCCTTCCGCGGCACAGACCCGGGCGATGCCTGCCCCAATCCCCTTGGTGCCGCCGTTAATGGCTATAACCTTGTCTTGAAGCCGTGTCATATATTTCCTTTACCTGGCCCCGCGCCGTTTTTCCCAATCATCCTCAAACATCCAGAGAAAATTCTTGTCTCCGTAGGGATACTTTTTCGCAATCTCCTCGTTCAGGGTTACCCCGATACCGGGAGCATCGGTGGGTTCGATAAAGCCATCCTTAACCCGCGGATAACCGGAAAGCACCTGGTCCAGCCCTTCCACAGAGGAATCGTCAAAACATTCCTGGATAAGCAGGTTCGGTTGTGTTATCCCCACGTGCACGTTTATCGCGGTGGAGTAGGGACTTTGAGCATTATGGGGCGCCACATAGGCATCGAAGCCCCGGGCAATGGCGAAACAGTCCAGCAAGCCTGTTATGCCGCCCACCCCCAGATATTCAGGATTGACCATATCCAGGGCTCCCAGAGAAAGCAGCTTTGCCAGTTTTCGGGGATCATGGCTCCGTTCCCCGGCGATGATCGGAATATTCACCCGCCGGGCCACCTCGCAGATCGCCTCGGGATTATCGGACAATACCGGGGTCTCGAACCAGAAGGGCCTGTAAGGTTCAAGCCGGTGGGCAAGTCTTACCGCCTGGGAAATATTGAAACGATCGTGGGCTTCGATCATGATGTCTGTTTTATCCCCCACCGCCTTCCGCACCGCCGCCACAATATTGATGGAAAGATCTTCTTCTTCAACAGTCATGTACTTGTAGGCTTTGCCGAAGGGATCAAACTTAAGGGCCGTATAACCGGAATCCACCATTTTCTTTGCCGCCTTTGCAAAGGCTTCGGGCTGCCGTTCCCCCTGGTACCATCCATTGGCATATACCCGGATGCGTTCCCGTACCTTTCCGCCCAGAAGCTGATACAGGGGCGCATTATGCTTTTTCCCCACGATATCCCAGCAGGCGGTTTCAATGCCCGACACAACACCACCGCCGGTGTCCAGAAACAGGGTCTTGCGGATAAAATCAATCAAGCCCTGAATGTTGGTCGGATCTTTGCCGATTATCCGGCTTTTCAGTTCCAGTACATCTGCCTCATGGGATTTGGTGGACAGCCCTCCGGTACATTCCCCCAGGCCGTCAATGCCTTCGTCGGTAAGGAGGCGGATAAAAATCCAGTTTTTCCATGGATTTCCCACAACAATTACTTTTATATCGGTGATTTTCATTTTTTCCTCCAAAAATGCCTTATTCCTCCAGATTAGCATGAGGCATTTGACACGTCAATATCATTTAGTGAAAACAAATTATCACATATTGATAATTAGATACCCAGTTCTTTTATAACAGGCTGAACGGTAATAACCGGGTATTTTCCGGTATAGCCCATGTGATACGTGGCCTCCTCGGCATTTTTTTTCACACAGTCATATATCTGCTGATATTCCTCGGCGAATCTTTTGGAGCTTGTACTGGCGCTGATGGCGGCAACAACGGCGCCCTTCTGATCCAGTATGGGGAAGGCAAGACAGCAGCTGCCCAGGGAATTTTCTTCATTATCAATGGCAAAGCCCTGTTTCCGTATCTTTTTCAGTGCCTTATCAAGGTCTGTAAAACTACTGATGGAATTTTTTGTCCGGGGGCGCCAGCCGTACCGGTTGATAATTTCGTGCACCCCGGAAGTTTCCAGGGAGCTCAGGAGCACTTTACCCATGGCGGTACAAACAACGGGGGTTCTGCGGCCAATAATGCTGTAATTTGGCTCGCCGCTAATCCAGATGGAAAAAGCAATGTGCAGCAGGTCTCCCTGGTAGAGGACTCCCATGTTCCCGTTCATCTTTAATTCCGATGATATGCGGTCCAGAGCCGGCTGGCCGTGTCTGCGGAAATCCATGCGACACATGGCAATGCCCCCCAGCTCCACTACCCTGAGCCCGATGGAGTATTTGCCGGTTTCCGGATCTTTGTACAGGTAACCACTTTCCTCCATAATGGCCAGATACCGGTAGAGGGAACTGGTGTTCATGTGGGCCATATATCCCATTTCCTTCGCCGTTAACTCAAATTTTTCGATGCTGAATAATTCGAGAAGCATAAAAGCCTTTTTAAAGGTCTGGGGCGTAAAATCGGTTCGCTTGGGTTCTTGTAGGGCAGCCTTCATAAACACTCCGCTGTGTTGGATTCTTCAAGATCCGGTTTTACCCGGGGCAATTAATTATAGCAGGAAATTGAATTGATGTCTATTAAAAATTGTATTGATAATTCAATATCACAATGTGATAAAGAATTCTTGAGTTTTTATAAATTAAAGCTTGCGTGATTGGGGATCCGGGCTTACCATTAAGCAAGCTGTCTTAATAGCAGTTATTATTTCTTCCTGGAGGGAAAAAATGTTAAAACGAAATCTCTTTTTAGCCTGTGTCATTATGATTATGACGACGGTTCTGGCGCCTGTCTTTGGACGCGGGCAAGGCGCCGGGGGGGCAGCCAGTACCGGTTATACCCCGCCGCCGCCGCCCGAAGGTTTTCCGGCAAAGGGGTTTACCAAATTTGCAAAACCTGTAACGATACATTTTGCACAATCCGTTGATCCTACCGATAAAACCTTACCCGCCGGGGATGCTATCGACAATAGCCAATTCACCCGCTTTATGACCCAGAACTTCAATGTAAATTTTAAGGCCGACTGGACTGCCGCGTCGGGGGACGACTATAACCAGAAAGTAACGCTGGCCATCGCCAGTAATAATCTTCCCGATGCCATGGTGGTAAACCAGAGTCAATTCCTCAAGGCTTATCAGGCAGGGCAGCTCAAGGATATTACCGGGCTTTGGAAGGCGAATGTCAGCGAGGATACTAATTATTACGCCACCCCTCAGGTTTTAGCCCAGGCTACGTTTGATGGGAAACTCTGGGCTATTCCCGGCGCCCAGGTTGGCGATGACGGCATCCATGTTATGATGATACGGAAGGATTGGCTGGATAAACTTAGGCTTCCGGTTCCCCGGACGGTTGAGGATGTCCACAAAACAGCCAAAGCTTTTATTGATGCGGGTTTAGCCAAAGTTGGTATCACCGGCCCGGCTAAGGGGGGGAAGGTATCCGCTAATTTCTTCGAATCCGGCACTAATATGCATGGGTTTGATTTTCTTTTCCAGGCTATGGATGCATGGCCGGGATACTGGCTTCTGGATCAGGCCGGGAAAGTCCAATATGGAACCAATACCCCCGAAACAAGGAGAGCCCTTTCCACTTTGGCCGCATGGTTCAAGGAAGGTCTTTTGGATCCCGAGATCGGTGTAAGGCAGGATTCCTCGGAACTGATTAACTCAGGCCAGGCCGGTATCTTCAATGGATCCTGGTGGACCATAGGCTATGGCACAACATCGGCATGGAAAAATGACCCCTCCATGGACTGGCAGGGTTACCCCATCTATGATGATAAGGGGAAGTGGAATCTTCATTATCCGGTACTGGGCAATAGTTACCTGATAATTAACAAAAAGGCCTCAGATGATGTGGTAAAGGCGATTATCACCAACAAGAATGTCTATCTCAGATATGAGACTATTTTCGATATCGCGGTCAACGTAAACTGGTATCCCCTGAGGCATCTCATCAACGATACCACTCTGGGAACCATTGAATATGATCTGTATCGTGATATTTTAGAGGGAACCGCCAAAAGGGAGGATTACAATATCCCTACCAGTCCTAATCCTGCCTATAAGTATTATTACACCAACTGGGATACAGTTGTTCAAAACACTCTCGAAGCTGCACCGGGGTATGTAAAGGGAACCCCCAGAGGACAACCTTATCCTATTTCCTGGTGGAATCAGAACGGCCAATCTTTCCCGAGAACCTACTCCATCGTGAATGGAGACAGGGCTTTCATCACCATGCAGCCTGATAAAAAGGTATTCTCTCTTGTGTATGGTGTTGCTACCGACACATTGGAGAGACGTTACCAGAACCTTAAAGCCCTGGAGGACGAAATGTTCTTTAGGATCATCACCGGTCAGGAAAGTATCAGTTATTTTGATACCTTTGTGAGCCGGTGGAAGGCTGAGGGCGGCGATCAGATTACCGCCGAAATACAGGCTCTCCCGCGCAACTAACTTTTCCAAAAAAGCGCCTCCTCATTTGGGGGCGTTTTTTCTTCCCTGGAACAGAAAAAGGTGTTATGGATGAAGGATAAAAGAACACAGCTTGATTATTGCTTTATGGTTTTACCGGGCATAATCTGGCTTTCGCTTTTCAGCATTGTGCCCATGTTCGGGATTGTCATGGCCTTTCAGGATTTTATCCCCGGCAGATCCTGGCTTGGTTCAAAGTGGGTAGGCTTTGAAAATTTCAAGTATCTTTTTTCCATGCAGGATGTCCGGCTGGTAATCAACAACACCCTGATAATAGCTGTTTCAAAGATCATCCTTAATCTTCTGGTGCCCTTGACATTTGCCCTGCTCTTAAACGAGGTCAAAAATATGTCTTTCAAGCGGCTGTCCCAGACGGTGGTGTACCTGCCCCATTTTATTTCCTGGGTAATCCTGGCAAGTATATTGCTCAATATCTTCGGGTATACCGGGATAGCCAATACAGTTACGGGACTTTTTGGCGGACAGCGCAGGGTTTTCATGCAGAATGCTCAATTTGCCCGTAATCTGATAATTTTTTCGGAGATATGGAAAGAATTTGGTTTTGGTGCGGTTATTTACCTGGCGACCTTGTCGGGCATAAATCCGGAACTCTATGAAGCGGCGGCCATAGACGGCGCCGGGCGCTGGAGATCCATGAGGACCATAACAATACCCGGGCTGATGAGCACCATAGTGCTTCTGGCGGTATTGAGCCTCGGAAATGTGCTGAACGCCGGTTTTGACCAAATTTTCAATATGTATAATCCGCTGGTGTACAGTACCACCGATATTCTCGATACCTATGTGTACCGCCTTGCTTTCCTTCGCATGGACTTTTCACTTTCCACCGCCGCAGGGCTCTTTAAATCAGTCATAAGTTTTGTACTCATTGTAAGCTCCTATGGGCTGGCTTACAAATTAACCGATTACAGGATCTTTTAGGAGGCCGGGATGATAGTAGCAAGTCATTCACCGGGGGAAACGGTATTTAAGGCAATAAATTACGGTATTATCGCGGTATTGACGATAAGCTGCTTCTATCCGCTGTGGTATACGTTATGTGTATCATTATCCAGCAAATCGGCGGTGGATGCCGGGTTTGTTACTATCTGGCCGGTCAAATTTACCTTGATTTCGTACAGCCAGCTTATCGGCGACATGGTTTTCCTCAATTCCTTCTGGATATCTACCGTTCGTACAGTGGTAGGAACCGTCCTTACCCTGCTGGTACTTATCATGCTGGCCTACCCCCTCTCAAAAAGCAAGAATGAATTCTTTCTGCGTAATCCCCTTATCTGGCTCCTTGTTTTTTGTATGCTCTTTTCAGGCGGGCTTGTTCCCTGGTTTATTACCATGCAGAAGTACAGATTGATGAATAAAATAATAGGCCTTGTGCTGGCAGGGGGGCTTCCGGTTTTTAACACGGTTCTTGTTATGAATTACTTCCGCAGCATACCGAGGGATCTTGAAGAAGCGGCCATTGTTGACGGGGCGAGGTCCTGGGTTATACTCTGGCGGATTGTAGTTCCCTGTTCCGTACCGGTACTGGCGACCATTGCCCTGTTTACCGGTGTGGGACACTGGAATGATTTTTTTAACGGCCTGGTGCTTTCCAGCGGGCCGCAGTATTACCCCCTGCAAACCTATATCAGGCAAATGATTGTAAATATACCCATGGACAACCTGACCCCTGAAATGCTTGAGTCCCTGCAGCGTCTTTCCAACAAATCCCTGGATGCGGCAAAAGTTTTCGTTGCCCTTATACCCATGCTCTGCGTATATCCTTTTTTGCAGAGGTACTTTATCACCGGGATCATGCTGGGCTCTGTAAAGGAATAATTTTAGGATACGGTCATATACGGCTTTAATGCGGCGAGGATTTCATCCAGGTATTCCGAGGAGATCCTGTCGAAGGGCTTGTATTTATCGTTTCGTGATCCCGCAAAATCAATAATCCCCCGGCGCTTAAGGGTCTCTTTATAAGTAAAGGCTGTTTGTGCCTCGAAGAAAAAGAGAGGCGCCATTTCCTTGTATATGATCATGGCCTTTGCGTCGTCCCCCTTTTCCAGGGCATTCCACAGGGAAACACATACATCGGTGACATGGCATCCCGGCATATTGCCGCAGGTGCCCCGGCGGTACTCTTCAATGATATACCGGCAGCCTGCGCCGCCAAACACGCCCTTACAGGCATCTCCCCCGGCCTTAAGAATCTCCCCGATTTTGAGCGGGCTGGGGAAGGTCTCTTCCTTGATATATTGAACATACTCAATATCCCGGCAGAGGGAGGCAAGCAATTCTGTACTCATGTCGGTGCCTATCGGGGGAGGATAATTTTGAATAAAAATCGGCAGCTTTGATGCATCAGCAATATCTTTGTAATACGAGCGTATAAGATCGGCATCCAGGTTTTTGGATCTCACATAAGGCGGCATAGCTATAACGGCGGAAGCGCCTATTTCCCTGGCCCAGAGCGCAAAGGAGGCCGCATTCCGGGCCGAAGTAGCGGCAACGCCGATCACCGTCGGTATTCTCCCCGCGGTGATTTCCACCAGCTCTTTCGTGAGCTGCTTCCTTTCATCGTCGCTTAGAACAGTGAATTCACTGGCGTTCACGGGGTATACAAGGCCGTGGGCGCCGCATTTGATGCAGAATTCCACAATGCGCCTGAAACCGGGTATATCGATTGACAAATCTTCATTAAACGGAGTTGAGGGGATAGTAAAAATTCCACGCATATATTTTCCTTTTAGTTTTTCCCTTTTATGCGATTATTCACATAGGTATTCCGCGGCTCCGCAAGCCATTCGTCAAGGAATGCCTTGGCCTGATCTATCGATTTGGTTCTTCTGTCCTGCAGCAGAAGGCGGAGTATGGCATTATAGCTGCATTCCTTCGCCGCATACAAGACGGTTTCCGCATCAGACCAGCGGGGTATCATAACACCGCTTATGATGCTTTCCGGCAGGGGCGGTTCCATAAGGGCCGATATACCGCCACCTCCGATGATCGCGCGGCACTCAACGACCAGATCCTCGGGGAAACCGTGGATAACACCGCCTCTGTTGGGTATGTTTACCTGGTACTGGGCGGGTTTATCGTTTACAAGGGAATTGATAATCGGCACTATCTGTTCGCCGCTCTGGACAGGCTTGAAAATATCCGTGGCTTTAACGGTCGGATCATCAGCAGCCTTTTCCACCAGGGCGACCCGCTCTTCAATAAATTTCAGATACTGGCCCCAGCCTATTTCAGAGTCAAACCCGCCTACAGCGCCAAAGTACTTCTTCTTGGATTCCAGGCTGTTATTCTGCCACCATGCAGCCATGCGGGGAGTATCGCCTATGGGGAAAAGGCCGTAAAGCTGGTACTGTTCCACCGCAGCTCTGGACATCTGGTTATCCATAAAATAAGGATCAGGCCGCTTCCAGTAGTCTTCGGCCTTTGTTTTAATCCACTCATCAATAAGGGGGTAAGCGTCTTTTCCCTTCCAGCGGAATTCGGTCAACCATACCCAGTGATTAAAGCCTATCATATTGGCGGTAACTTCCTCCCAGGGAATTCCGATGACCTTGCAGATATCCCGGTAACCGTAGTGACCGTGACAGAGACCGATAACTTTTGTTTTGGTTTCCCTGGTCATAAGCGTACAGCCTTCAAATACCGGATTTGCCGATTGAATCAGGTAGGCATTAGGGCTCAGGGCCTCTATCTTTTTAGCTGTTTCGAGGAAGAAGATCATCTGGGTGAGTGCATAGACATGGGTTCCCCGGTAATATCCATGCTTGTCTCCCAGCGCCCGCTCGGCTTCAGACCAACTGTGCCCTCCTATTTGGGCCGTGTTGAGTACAAAGTCACTGCCCCTGATGGCATCTTCCGCCTTTAGGGTTTTTTCAAATTTGAACTTTACACCAAGCTCATCTATTATTTTGTGGGCTAAAGCATAGATTTTCTCCAGCCGTTTCTCGTCTACATCCATGAAGCAAACCTGGCTGCCCTCAAGATCTTTATTGATACAGAGATCCCGCACTATACCGGCTGAAAATTCAGCGCTGCCTGCACCTATTATACCTATCCTTGCAGTATTACTCATCTTTATGTCCTCCAATATTATACAATAATGAATCAGGTCAAAATTTATGTCAAGC
>BNUV01000100.1 GCA_025997615.1 Spirochaetia bacterium | reverse complement strand
CTAAAACCTTATCCTTCCATAAGATAAGCGGATGAGCCCTCCGCAGAAACCCCAAAGCTCGGTATTCTTCCCATCGTTCATCATTGTCTGTTTTCTTCTTAACAGGAGCAGGGGCTAATACAGCCGTCCCTCCAAACCGATAAGCTGGTGTTAGCTCGGCGGCAAACAATTCAACCTGTCCCCTCCGGGCCGATCCGGTATGGGCTTTTAAGAGTTCCCGTGCTTGCAGGGTCCGCGCTCGGCCATCAGCGATAGTATCAAAAACCCCCGCAGGGCAGAGAGCAATAATATCGTCTCTTCCTAATTTAACCCGCCATATAAAATCGCTAAGGCTTTTATAATCACCGCCCCGGTTTCGTTCTGTAATAATCATTTCCCCGCCAGAAGCGGACAATCCCTTAATCGCCATAAAACCTACAACAACCGTATCTAACTCGCCATAATAACGCCAGCGGCTTTTATTTATATCCGGTCCTTGTATATGTGGATGCATACGGCGGCACTCCGCAATATAAGTGTGCGGCCTATAGTAACCGCCTTGATTGGAAAGAACCGCCGCCATGAATTGTGCCGGATGATGAACCCGCAGATATGCCGACTGAAAAGATACCATTGCATACGAGGCGCTATGGGGTTTGCAGAAAGAATAACCATTAAAGGAAAGCATCATATCAAAAATTTTCTGTATCACATCATCGGTTACACCATTGCTACGGCAGCCTGCAAAAAATTGTTTTTCATAGGCAGCAAGGAATACGCAGGGCGGCATGGCAAGGGAAAAGTATTCTATTACGGTATACGCATGGACTGGTATATGATTATATGGTAATCGACACACATCGAACTATGACAATATTCGAAATAATATCAACATCCTAAAATGCCCAAAAAAGATAAACCACGTTCAAGCTTTGACTGAGAATTTTTTTCAAGGCGATCCCCAAAATGAGACTCAAGACGATCTGTTAAAAGCGCTAAATTAAGTCTATATTCATAAGACGATTTTAGTTCTAGTTCTACTTGTTTTTCATGGTATTCTTTATTATCAGAATTGAAATAGGTAACATCATCAAAAACCAATTCAACTTTAAAATCATCCTGAAAAATATCATATTTAACTCTATCGTTTTTTATAACAATAATATTTTGTAATTCCTCTGGATTGATATCCGAAATATCTGGAATCATACGTGTAACGTCAACCCAACATGCCTTAAGATCATCATTTTTTGTTATGGTTTCTTTTTCAATACGAATTGTTTGTCCGTTATTATCCGAAATGCCATGACCTTTGACAGGTTCCTTAAAAGTTACTATATAGGCATTTCCTTTTTTTCTCATACGGAGTATTTTTTTATTATTAGTTAACATAAAGTTCATGCTGTCAAAATAGGTGTCTTCCTGGCATATATTTTCAGGCTCGCTTATACTAGTTCCGTCGATTTCTTTTAAAAATTCAATCATCGCACTGAATAATGTATCATCTGATGAGGAAATAACGTATTTTGTTTCTATCTCCCTTTGATTCCTGATATTAAATGATTCTATCAATTTTTTTACTTCCTGTTTAAAGATTTCATATGGCATTTCTACCTTCGGTGAAAAGTTTTTTGCATTCTCCTCAAAAAAGACCCCCAATAAATCGAAATTAATATAATATGCTTTTTGGCTCTCCTTTTTATTATCAATAAAAGAAGATATCTCTGTTAATTCCTTAATTGAACCATCGCTACATTGAATATATATTTTTGATGAATTTCTATTATAGATACAAAATTCTCTTTCATTTTCAATCCAGAAATAAACAGAAGAGAACCAATCGTTTCCAATACTCCGGTCCAGAGGGATGTTTTTTAGATATTTTTTACATATCGAAAACAATTCCCTTTTAAAAGATGATACCTCTTCCGGGTAGTTATGTAACACGGTCACCTTTTCAAAACCATATCGGTTAAGAAAGGATTTTGACAGCAGGGCAAGAGTTTTATCCT
The DNA here is from genome assembly GCA_025997615.1 of Spirochaetia bacterium. Taxonomy (GTDB): domain Bacteria; phylum Spirochaetota; class Spirochaetia; order Treponematales; family Breznakiellaceae; genus BNUV01. The sequence goes on along the minus strand of BNUV01000100.1, from coordinate 7,142 downwards.
GTCTATTTATACTCCAATCTGCGATTGCACCCATCATAACATGATCATCCAACCTGCAATAATCCGCAATTTTTACCACAGTTCTGTTTAATAAGCATTTAATGACTACCGGTACATGACGCAAAGAAATTTTGCGAATTTTATATAATTCCTGAATCCTTCGAATAATTTTACACAATAATTCTTCTGTAAATATTTTATATGAAGACATATAAACATTGCGATACATTTGATATCTCGCATATAAATACCCTTCAACATGAGGCAGATATTTTTCCAAAACACAAACCCGATATTGATTATCTGAAAATATTGTTCGCATTCCCGATACTAGATCGTCCACATCAAAACCACCAAAAGGGACTCCGGCTTCCAAGGCATCACGGAGAATATAATCCATACGGTCAGCATCAAGCTGGCTGCTTACCAGACGACTGAATATCCATATTAGGTCTTTAGAAATATCATCACTATTTCTGTGGGAGAAGGAATACCCATTATGGGATTCAGTACCTTCGCCGGTATTTACATTTCCTTTGAATTCATTTCTTACATTAATAAAATCCACTACTTTTTCGGGAAATCCTTTGCCGAAATACTGCAGCATTCGTTTATGAATTTCAGTCCCCTTATCAAGGATGATGCTGCAGGTCATTTTTTCGTGATCGAAATTATCACCCAATACATGTTCAAAGGCATGTGAAAAAGGTCCGTGCCCTATATCATGTAGTAATGCAGCCATCAGAACAGCATCAATATCTCCCTGCTCAAAGCGAATATTTTTATCAAGCTTTTTAGACAATATATCAAAATGGCGTACGATTTTTTGCATGACATGGAAGGTCCCTATACAATGTTCAAATCGAGTGTGATTGGCAGATGGAAAAACTAAATTTGCGGTAGCAAGCTGCTTAATCCTACGTAAACGCTGGAATTCGGGGGTATCTATAATATGTTGAAATTTTTCCGATATTTCCACTTCCCCATATACAATATCTTTTATATTCAATTTGCACCTGGTTTAATGTTTATTTTTTTATGCAAGGTATCAATAATTCTGACAATATCCATATTTTCCAATCGTCTGTTCTCATATTCCTTTTTACGAAAATAATAGAAATAACAGAAACTTTTTACAGTTTCATTCCCTTTAAAAATATCAATATCCGCCATCCGTAAAACACTCCGGTTAAAATTAAAATAAGTATGATAATTATCCGGAATTTTTGTTTTTATTATTTGTTTTACATATATGAAGCGCTCTATTTTATATTCTTCCCTTAAGTAATCAAAAAATTCATTTTTTCTGCTATCGGTAATTGTCTCGTTACTAGAAAGAACAAAATAACTTTTGGCAATCAAGCTTTCCGGATCGGAAAAAAACTCTGGAAGCTTATTTCTTTCTTCATCTGTCCATCCACGGAAATGGTGTGTATATTCCGCATATGTTTTCCACATACTATGGGCAAATTGTCGTGAGAAGGACTCTTCTGCGATACAGCGAAATTCTTTTTCATGCGATGTAGGTTCATCTTCATCGTTAATTTCAAATCCTCCTTCTTTCTTTCTTTTAAAATTTTCTGCTTTTACATCTAATTCATCTTTTTTCTCTTTATATAAAGCATATAAATCGCTATCACTGCTATAGTCATAAGCTCTGCCACAAATGGTTTTTCTTTCCGGTACCCCGATAGCATCCACCATATACTGCAAAACCTTGTCTATAAAACGTTTTTTTAGCGGTTCATGGATTTTAAGGGATTCGGAAAGGGCAATACATTCGTCACTATTGTTCCTGTGCATATATCCTTCGATAAGATCTTTCAGAAAATACTGGATCACAGGTAAGCCCTTTTTACACCAGTAGGGATGATCTTTTTCAAAATAGGTTATATACAGCGCATATACCCACTCAAAAAGATTATAAATCAATTCTTCACAGGAGCAGGCTAAATTAGTCTGCTCTTTAAAGTTTTTATATCTCTCATAGGTGTCTAAAATTTTCTGAAGAATATCTACAGATTTTGAAACACTTGCTTCATCTTCTTTTTTCTGTATTATTTTCTTTTTCGTATCAGCCATTTGAGATAATCTCTCTGCAATATCTGCAACACTATTATTATTGGGATTTCCAGAAGATGTATCTGCCTCATTTTTTAAATAGGGACTAAAATTAAATGCCTTCAGTTCATGTTCATATTCATCCGCAAGCCATTTCCTTTCACGATCATATAAGATGGTGCAATATTGATCAAGCAAATAATATGATAGAAAATTAGTTTGATAGGTAATAGTATGATGGGCATAAATCCACAGATATTCGTAATTGCGAGCAAGTGCCGCCCCATCAATCACGCTAAGAGAGCTTTTTTCAAAGGCCAATCTGTAAAGCTTAATATAGTTATCTGGATGTTTTTTAATTTGACCATAAATACTCCCACTAAACAGCCCATTAATTTCCCCCTGACTTAAGTATAAATATGCCTTCTCTTTTTCAGACGAAGGCGGATTTATTATTATTTTTTTACATGAAATATTAGTACTATAACCATCGGGGGCCGATACTTCCTTGCCGGACTCCAATTCTTCTTTCTTTTTTTCTGTCAGGCGTTCTCCCCGTATTGCCGATCCATTAGTGATAATTATCTCGTCTTCTTGAGCTATTATTTTACATGAACCGTCCAGATTAAGACCCTGGACTTCCCCCACAAAGTTTTCACAAGTTACCGGATGGTTAATTGGATTTTCAGAGTTAAATTTGATCAATGCCTTCTCGTATTTATACCCTTCTATTACCGAAAAGGAATTCAGGAGCCGATCAATATCAACATGGGTGTTTTCATATCCTGAGGTTTTTGTGTCCCGAGACGTATAATCCAAGCTATCCACATCAATTGATGAATTTAACAAGCCTATAACACAATTTCTAAGCTGTAATTCGTTTCTCCATGTATCATTGGCATGATCATTATTATAGGGATATTTATATTTTTTACCATCCTCAAATCCCCATTGGTAATAATGGCAGCCAATAACCATTCTGGCCATAAATTCCAGATCATCCATAAGTGAATATTCTTTAGTATAAACATTCGTCAAATGATATTTCTTATCCATGAAGCTTGTAACTAATTCTTTAATTTTATCTTGAAATTCACTTATAATGAGATAAGCACTCATTTTTTCATGTTCTTTGCCATGTCCTGTGTTTTTACCTTTTTCTGAATAAAAATCCACGGCAAATGACTCATTTTTGAATCCCTCTGTTAAATTTTTATTGATTTTTTTGCCCTTGGCGTTTTCTTCATCTTTCGGACCATCAATAAGTCTTTCCAGAATAGCCGTTGAATTCAAGTTATAAATCATTTCTAGGGAATGAGAAAAGGGCGTATGACCTATATCGTGGAGCAAACAGGCCAATTTAAACAGGATTTCCCAATGGCCCCAATTTATATCCCAGTTTTTTTCCACTTGGCGATAAGGTCCAATTTCATAACAGTCTTGATGTTTTTTAATGTTTCTGAAAAAACTTTGGAAGGCAATATCGCCTAAATGATAGACCCCCAGGGAATGGGCAAAACGATTATGGGTAGCCGAAGGGTATAACACACCCATCCCCGTCTGTTCAATATGTTTTAATCGCTGAAATTTGGAATCATTTATGATCTCTTTTACAAGGGGTTTATATATTTTTATATACCCATGCACCGTATCCTTAAACTGGGTATACTCATCCCATGCATCTTCACTCATACAAAATTCTCCATGATAAAGACAGGTGAAATATGCTTAGAAAATCAGACGGGACAGGGGTTCCCCAATTCTGCAACACAGATATCGGCGGCACATTCCATTGTGTCGGCAACATACTCCGGATATTGCTGATTAAAAAATTCCAGGTTAGGAGCTTTTTTAATCTCTATGTTGCCATTTTTACAGGTATAATTATCCTCATACCTGTGAACCATATTATCAATATCCTTCTGGTCAATTTCAAAGAACTTATACCCACCCATTACATTATCCAAGTATTTGCAATAGGTTTTTAAAAAACTGATAGGGAACTCTCGAAGTTTTTCCTGCTTTTCAGATTTTTCAATAGCATTGGCTATATTTGCCAATAACACATCCGCATCAAACCTTAAGCAACACATTATAATCATATTCTCCTAATTAAAGTAAATAATTTTACCCCTACGGGGTTTTATAAGTATGGATTTTGCTACATAGCATTATCCATGAACTCCTATTGCATGAGACCAACTCCCTCCAAAAATGTTAAACAATATAGCCATTTTGGCATGGTTTTTGCATGTTTACCTATTGGTTGTTTTGAATATGACAAATTTGTATAATTTGTCATATTATTAACCAGAATACTTCCATATTTAGATATATTCAAGAGACTGCGCAGGGATTTAGGAAAAAAATGTTTAATCGACTTGAGAGGAAAGGCGTAACACTGGCCCAGAGGTGTATTTACATCTAGTATCGTCCCTTTAGGGAACAACAAGCTACTAAAAACCATGGCTATAGACGAGCCCATCTATGAAATGATGAAATTTCATTATAGCTGTGAGTATAAAAGTGTATGGAAGATCGGTCAAGGGGGTACACCGGCCCTATCCAGTCATCATAAAAAAATCTGCAGGTTCCCACTAAAATCTTTGCCATAAACCCAACCTTATAAAAACCCTCTTTACAAATCGGCATTTTACCTATAAACTTCACCCGTAGTGATTAATATAATCACTATGTTCTAAACATAGATCAGGGTAATAGAGGCTGTCAATGGAAACCGAGGTAGAACGCTATAATTTTCTTCAAAAAAGCTCCGGCTTATCGAAATTGGAGTTTGCCCGAAGCCTGGGGGCCTCAAAAGAGCGGGGATATTCCCTCTCAAAAGGCATATATCACGCTTCCCGTGAAATTCTGGAAAAACTGTCCGCTCAATACAACGTCAACCTAAACTGGTTCCTCCTTGGGGAAGGCTCACCCTTTGAAACCGAAAAGGCCGATATTAGGCTGCTGGATCAAGAGGCCGCCGCAGGGCGAGGCATGGAAATTCAGGACTATGCCGAGGAAAAGACCCTAAAGCTCCCCCGGTCCCTCATCAGCCCCTACCGCCCGGAAAACCTTATAGCCATATACGTTAAAGGGGATTCCATGACCGGCGAGCATATCCATAATGGCGATGCGGTTGTGTATCACCCCGGCCTATCCGAAGGGAACGGCATTTATGTCCTGTCCCTGGACACCGCCTTGCTGGTCAAGAGGGTGTCTTTTGACGATATGCCCCGGTCCATATCCCTTATCAGCGCCAACCCCGCCTATCCCACCCGGCAAATAACCGGGCCGGAACTGGAAAATTTTCGGATTGAGGGGCGGGTAGTTACTTGCGTTCATAGGTTTTGAAAGGATAATGATGTCATAAGGAGATGCCGTGAACTATGACGGTGAGGGTGTGCTTCAATATCATTTTTGATTTAAATATTATATTATGAATACAATTTAAGGAGTATTATATGAATAATATATCTGAGTTTACTCTTGAAGATTTGAATAAGGGTTTTCAGGATGATACCTCAATAACGTTTGGTATGGAAATGGCCCTTATGGGAATTCTTGAAAGTGGAGGAAAATATTTATTACAGGTTTTTCTTGATGAGTATGAATATGAAACCCCTCATATCAATTTAACCACAGCTACAAAACCACCGTCTCTCCTTGCGAAGATTGTTATACCTGAAAACTATTTTTTGAAGGATAAAAAACAAAAAATAGAAATATTGTATACCGGCGATGATTTCGTTGTGAATACAAAACTAAAAAATGCTATCGGAGATTGGTTTAGAAAAGACAATAAATACGGTCAGAACAATCTTGAACATTCCAGGCAGACATGGGATGAACAAGCTGCATCAAAATCTTATGGCAGAGTAGTCAAAAAAATAAGAAAAAGGAAACAAAAAGAAAATGACCTTGCACATGAAGCTCAAAAAACCGTTGTGTTTTAATACCATTTTCTAATTTCGATATTATCTCGTGAAGGAGGTTAATATGGAAGAACTTAGTTTAGAAGACAAAGAATCTACATATACGCCAGAAGAGATTCATGATCCGGATCTTGAAAAGGCGTTATTTGAATATCTGGAAGAATATGCTAAGTGTCTTAAAGACTTCAACGCTGCAATAAAAAAATTTCATGACGATACCCAAAACAGCAAATCAAAAAGTGATCAACCATGATGACGTTGTAAGGTAGAACCTACTTTTTCTTCCCCGGCTTTTTCGCTGTTGCCGAGTTAGCCGGGGTATTTGTAATTTCAAATCGGTCTAATGCGCTGGCAGGGAATACTCCTTGCTGGCTTACATGGGTATCTGAAAACCAAACGGTAGTCACCTGCTTAGTGTCAATATCCACCGTCTGAACCACCATCTTTGAGCAGTATTCCAGCCTATATGCTCCTCTCTTGACTGATTCTCAAAAATCCCTTAGCTTATTCTTCAATCAGCCTGTAGCGGAGCAAAAAGGGGTGAAAATGAGGAAAAACGCATTTTTCTGGTTGACTACGACAATGTATGACGTTTTGGGCTGGTATAGTGGAGCTTAGACTAGAAAGAAGGATGTTTTTGGGACGATGGCAAGGACGAAGGGCGACAATATAGCGCAAAAAGGAAAACTAGAAAACAAACTCTCCTCCATGTGGAGGGGTTTTGATATTAACTTTTCTATCCATATATATATTATACTATGTATCTATAACCTAGGAGGTTAAACATGGAAGAAAAATCATATACCTACGAAGAGTTACCTGAAGGGTTTCGGAATTGGAATGAAGGCGTAAACAAAGCAGAAAAACCTGATCAACTGTTTCATCAAGGACCTGATGGACTATGGTACGAGGGTGTATTCTTAATGGACCCCCTAAACATACTCAGCACCATCACAAGTAATACAATCCCAAGAAGCGAAGCTCCTACATTTTCATTACCGGAGCGAACCGGCTATAAATGTAAACGTCAAAAGCGACCACCCCCGAAAAATCAGAGGGTGATGTTCCAGGGCAGCAGTTGCCCCCAATCGTCACCGGGGACCAAGGTTGGCACTTTTTCAAAAACGGTTTTCAGGTAACGGTAGG
>BNUV01000099.1 GCA_025997615.1 Spirochaetia bacterium | reverse complement strand
CCATTTCCGCTTCCCGTTATTACAAGGGAACGGCGAAAAAAATCATTGCCACCAGGGAACGGATTTCCGCTGAATTGAAAAATTTGGGGATCGATGTTCTCCCCTCGGAGGCGAACTTTATCTTTATCAGGATTCCCAAAGTTGAAGGGGCCAAAGTTTATGCGGCGCTGAAGAAGAAGGGCATCCTCGTGCGGCATTTCAACAAACCCCAGACCGCCGATTACATTCGGGTAACCATAGGCACCGACGAAGAAATGGATCGTTTCGTTGCAGAATGTACCGCCATTAAATCTGCGGTCAAATAAAACAGCCATGCAAATAATTGACGGTGATGAATTTAGTTCATGGCGGGAAAACTTAAGCGGGAAAAGCTCTGATGCGGAAGTTTCCGCCGCCGTGGAAAAGATCATCGCCGCCGTCCAGACCGAAGGTGACAAAGCGGTGCGCCGCTTTGCCGCCCAATTTGACAAATCATCGCCTGAACAGTTTGAGCTGAACGCTGATGCTGCAAGAACCGCCTGGGACTCTCTTGTCAAAAGCGATCCCGGGTTGGCTAATGCCCTGAAACTGGCGGCGGATCATATCGCCCGTTTTTCCAAAGAACAAAAGGCGCAATTCAAAAATTTTGAATTTGAAATTGAGCCGGGAATATTTACGGGCCAGCGGATCATTCCGGTGCAAAAGGCGGCAATATATGCGCCGGGAGGACGTTTCCCCCTGATTTCGTCGGTTCTCATGGGGATCATCCCCGCCCTGACCGCCGGTGTGGAGGAAGTGATCCTCACTTCCCCTCCCCTGGAAGACGGCCTTCCGGACCGCCGAATCCTCGCCGCCGCCCATATCGCTGCCCAGGGCAGTGCCCAGGGCACTGCGCCAAAGGGCCTGCGGATCTTTGCCCTGGGGGGCGCTCAGGCCATTGCAGCGTTAGCGCTCGGTACTGAAACGGTGCCTCGTGTCGATGTCATCGCCGGCCCCGGAAACAAGTATGTGGCCGCCGCAAAACGTCTTCTCTTTGGCCGGGTGGGAATCGATTTTATCGCCGGCCCCACGGATGTATTGATTATCGCCGATGGAAATTGTGCCGGAGATTCCGCCGGAAGCGCCGCCAAAGCCGCTGACATAATCGCCGCGGATATGCTGGCCCAGGCGGAACATGATCCCGATGCCCGCGCCCGCGCCCTGGTTAATAGCCGCGAATTGGCAGAGCTTGTCGCCGCTGCGGTGGAAAAACGCCTCGCGAATCTTCCCACCGCCGAAACAGCCCGGGCGTCACTGGCTAGAGGCGGGCTAATCATCATCTATAAAAATAAAGCTGAGGCTGTCCGCATTGCCAATACCATCGCGCCGGAACATCTGGAACTTCAGACCGCCTCTGCGGAGGATTGGATAGGTGAATTGAAAAATTACGGTTCACTTTTTATCGGCAATGAAGCGGCGGAAGTGCTGGGGGATTATTCTGCGGGGATAAACCATACACTGCCCACCAATGCCAGCGCCCGTTTTACCGGGGGCCTTGGGGTGCGGCATTTCCTGAAAACCGTTACCACCCTCCGCTGTGTTCCCGGCGCCGCGTATAAAACGGCATTGGATGCGGCGGAAAAAATTGCGCTGGCGGAGGGCCTCGCCGCCCATGCGGAAAGCGCCCGGAGCCGGAGTTAATCCTAAATGGAAATTGGCGCGGTAGAAAATCACCGTTTCAGGGAAAGCGGTTCTCTGGTTTATCCCGTTTATTCACGCCGCTCCCGGGGACTTTCGGTGGGCTTAAATCTTTTTCCCGATCGTAAAATCTGTTCTTTTGACTGCCCCTATTGCGAGGTTTTTCCCTTCCGCAGTAAAAATAATTTCTCGCATGAAACTTTTGAGATAGAACTCCGGCAGGTTTTGGATCAGGCAAAAAAACAGAAAGACGAAGTGCGGGATCTTTGTTTTTCCGGCAATGGCGAGCCGGCAAATTCCCCCCATTTTGCCGCAGCGTTAAACAGCGCCGCCCGCCTTAGGGACGGGATCGTTCCCGCCGCGGATATAGTGGTCATCACCAACGGTACGGGCCTCTTAAATGATGATGTGTTTGATCTCTTAAAAAACTCCGCCGCTCCGCCTGTTTCCTTAAAAATTTGGCTTAAACTTGATGCGGGAACCCCCTCATGGTATCAGGCCATGAACCGTTCCGCCGTATCCTTTGAAAAACTTATCGCAAAGATCCGGGACTTTTCCCGCTGCGCTCCTTTCACCATTCAAACCATGGTATGCGCCGCGGAAGGCAAAGCCCCATCGCATGAAGAAAAAAAAGCCTGGGAAGATTTGGTATTGGATCTTGCCGGAGGGCATAACATTACCAACATTCACCTTTACGGCAAGGCAAGGCCCGCGCCGGAGGATCCCTTGACCGAAGCTCTTCCTGTCAGTTTTCTCGAAGAACGGGCCGCTTCCCTGCGATCCCGGCTGGCGGATATTCCCGGTATTTCCGTTCCGGTGGAAGTTTTTCCCTGAATTATTTACTGCAAAATTTTCTCATGGAAATACTTCTGTCGGTAAATCTTTGGATCAAATCGTTGTCATGGGAGACCAGTAAAATTCCTGAGTGATATTTTTCCCGGATCGTCTGAAAGAGTTTTAGAATTTCATTTTCATTTTTTTTATCCAGGGTGGTAGTCGGTTCATCGGCAATGAGCAGCGGCGGCCGGTGGAGCAGGGCCATGGCAATCATCACGCGCTGGCACATACCCCCGGACATTTCAAATGGATAGGCCTTCATGATCCGGTGGGGATCCTTCAGCATAACATCCGCCAGCAGATCCAGCGCCAGCTCTTCCGCTTCCCTGCGGGAAATTTTTTCATCCTGGGCTTTTGCCGCCTCGACAAAATGCGCCCCTATGGTCCGTGAATGGTTGAGGGCCTGAAAGGGATCCTGAAAAACTAAAGAAATCTCTTTCCCCCTGAATTGCCGCCATTGTTTTTCCTGTAACAAGACTAAATCCAAGGGTTCTTTTCCGGCGGGTTTGTAAAAAATGTTTCCATGCTTTATATATCCCGGATATTCCACCATGCCGAGTAATGATGCGCAAAAGACCGATTTTCCGCAGCCCGAAGGTCCCGAAAGGCCTAAAATTTCACCTTCCTCCAGGGTGAGATTAAAATTTTCTACCGGTGTAATTATACCGCCATATGGCGCGCCATCTCCCGGAAAACTGATTGTCAGGTTTTTTACATTAAGCATTGTTTTTAATTTTACCTTCTTCAATAACATGAATGCGGCGGCTCATGCGGGCGCTGAGAACCGGATCGTGGGATATGAAAAGAAAACCCATGTTGTGCTCCCTCTGCAGCGAAAGAAGCAGTGTCACAATACCCTCCCGGCTTTCCGGATCAAGGCTTGATACCGGTTCATCACAGATAAGATACTCCGGTTTTAAGGCAAGGGCGCGGGCGATAACCACCCGCTGCCGCTGGCCGCCTGAAATTTCGTGGGGGAAGCTGCGGACTTTTGCAGGATCAATTCCCACCTGTTCAAGAAGTTCTTCAGCGGTACGGATTTTTTGGCGCGGGGTAAAACGGCGGAATGAAGAATCAAAATTTTCATATCCTTCGATAACAGTCTGCCAGAGGGGAAGCCGGGGATCAAGGGCCCCTTGAGAATCCTGAAAAATGATCTGTACCTTTTTGCGAAATTCCTTAAAGGGGAAATTTTTATAAAGAGAGGGATCGGAAGCATTACATATACGGCCTTCAAATTCAATAACACCGGCGGAACATTTTTCCAGGCAGCAAAGCAGCCGGGCCAGTGTCGATTTGCCGCAGCCCGATTCCCCCCAGAGGCCCACCGTCGATCCTCTTTCAATCACCATGCTGATGCCCCGTATCACCGGATTTTCTTTTCCGTAATTTTTTTGTACGTTTTTTGCCGCTAACATTTTTCCCTCAAATGGCTCTTTCGCGGATCCAGGGTATCCCGCAGGCTTTCACCGAGAAACTGAAAACAGGCAGCCGCAAGCATAATGCAGAGAACCGCCGCCAGAATCATCCGGGGATTTTCCCGCATATAAAGCCGGCCCTCGGAAAGAAGCGCTCCCCACTCCGGTGCGGGGGGCTTTACCCCCAGGCCGATAAAAGACATGGACGATAGGGCGATGATCATCGCAGACAGGTGAAGCGTTCCATGGATTAGCATATTGGGAAAGAGGTGGGGCAGCAGATGGAGACGTATTATTTTCCACGGACTGCTACCCAGCGCCCTGGAGGAAAGAATAAAATCTTTTTCTTTTATATCAATAGTTATGTTTCGCGCAATACGGGCAGGCTCCACCCAAAAAACCGCGGCAAAGGCGATGATCAAATTCTCCAGGCCCGCTCCCAAAAAACCGGCGATTACCAATGCAAGTATGATACCGGGAAAAGCTAAAAGTATATCAATTATCGTTAAAATAATGCCGTCGATAATACCGCCAAAATATCCTGCACAGATCCCGGCTAATGTTCCAACGCTGAGGATAAGGAGCTCTATCATCAAAGCTGTGCTTAGGGTGATCCGCGTCCCTGCGGCAAGGCGGGAAAAAACACAACGGCCCAGATTATCGGTGCCCAGCGGATATTCTTTATTTGGTTCCAGGAGGGTGTTCCATATATCGGGCTTCAATGGATCATGGGGAAGAAAAAAGACGCCAAACAGTGAAAGAAATAAAAAAAATAAAGCCAGCAGACTTCCGGCAATAAACAGCGGATTTGCAAAAAGTTTTTTCAATGTCCGGTTCATCATTTACGGTTTCCTGTTTTGAGGATCATGCAGAGAATATCTGTCACGAGATTAAGAATGCTGAAAAGAAACGCATAAAGAAGGACACAACCCTGTACCAAAGGATAGTCCCGGTTAAGAACCGCGTCGATCAGGCAGGAACCCATTCCCGGCCAGCTGAAAACTTTTTCCACCACCGCCTGACCTCCCAGGAGAAGGGCGAAATTCATTCCAAAAGAAGTTACAATAGGAATTAATGCGTTTCTTAAACCGTGAGATAAAATTAATGTCCCCGTTTTTATGCCCCGGGCCCGTCCGGCGCGGACATATTCTTTTGAAAGCTCTTCCAGCAGACTGGAACGGATGAACCGGGTGTAATGCGCAGCGGAGGCAAGGGTGAGGACGAGGGTGGGCATGATAAAATGCGCGGCGCTCTCCGATCCGAAAGAAGGCAGCCAGCGCAGTGTTACGGAAAAAACAAGAATAAAAACAAGGGCTAGACAAAATGAAGGGATTGACATTCCGGCGATAGCAGTTATGCGGGTTAAATGGTCCCAGCATTTTCCCTGAAACCGCGCCGCTAAAATCCCCAAAGGGAGGGCGAGGATCAGCACTAAAAGCATCACCGGCAGTGTCAGATACAATGTCTTGCTGAAACGGCGGACCAGTTCCTGTTTTACCGGCTCGCCTGAAAAGATTGAACGGCCCAGTTCTCCCTTCAGCGCATCGCCGAGCCAGCGGCCATATTGAATCCAAATGGGCCGGTGGAGGTTCAGCTCCGAGCGGACGGCGCTCAAATTTTCCGCTGACAGCTCCATTCCGCGGTCATTTAGTTTGAGACGGGCCGCATCGCCCGGAGCCAAACGCATCAGAAAAAACACAAGGACTGTTACACCGAAAAACACGGGGATAAATTGTAACAGCCTTTTCGCGATATACTTGGCCATTACTCAATAACAACATCTTTCAGAGCGCGGTTGATATGCCAACAGCCGGAAGAAATATCAAAATTCTTCACATTCTTTTTAGCAAGCCTGATACTGTTCCGGTGATAGGCCATTAACACAGGCAGATGATCCATTATTTCTTTTTGAATGGCCCAATGCAGATCCCGGCGCTTATCCACATCCATTGACACGGCCAGTTCATCGATCATTTTATCCAGAACCGCCGAAGTGTAAACCTTATAGTAACTGTCCGAATGCCAATAGCCCCGCTGATAATTGAAAGAGGGATCATCCGTGGGAATAAAAGACTGGCCTGTCAAAAGCAAATCGTAATTTTTATTTTCTTGAAGCTCGTCAAGGGCAGCCCCTTCCACCGGATTCAATTTTAAATCAATGCCGGCCTGTTTCAGCATATCCTGAATCACCGGCGCCAAAAGCGAATCTTCGGAATTGGCTGCGCTGTAACTAAGGCTTAAGGACAGAGGTCTGCCGTTTTTCACTCTTATGCCGTTGTTCCCTTTTATCCATCCATCCTTATCGAGCAGGGCCGCTGCCCGGGCCGGATCGAATGGGGGATTCCTCACAGCGGGGTTCACCAGATCTCCGTAGGCGGGGGAAAAAAATCCCTCCGGCGCGGAGGCTAGACCGGGAAGCAGCCTGTCGACCATGGAAGGAAAATCAATGGCGTGACCTATGGCCTCCCGCACCGCAAGACTGTCCAGCGGCGGACGATTTGAAAAAAGAATTATCGCCGAAGTATTTTGCACCTTTTTGATGACCTCGAAACGATCATCATTCATAAACCGCTTTACCGCCGCCAAAGATTGATAGCCGCTCATCATGTCGATTTCCCCTGATTCCAGAGCGTATGCCCGCGACTCTGCATCGGTGATCACCTTGAACGTAATTTTTCGCAGATTTGGTTTGCCGCCCCAAAAATCATCGTTGGCTTCAAAAACATACTCAACATTTCTTTCCCATTTCGCCAGTTTGTAGGGGCCGGAACCAACTGCCGCGCTGAGTGTGCCGTCAGCGTTAATGGAAGCGGGACTGACCATGCTCATCATGGTGCGGGCCAGGTTGGAGCTGAGGTTGTACGTGGGCTTTTTCATATGAAAGATCAAAGTGTAATCATCGGGGGTATCCACCGATGATGTGTCCGCCAAACCGGGATAGCCGTCAAGCCGTTTAAAATTTGCCAGCGCCGCCTGAGCGTTCCACCCCTGACCATCGTGGAAGCGGACATTTTTACGAAGATAAAATGTCCAGGTGAGGCCGTCGGCGCTCATGGACCACGATTCTGCCAAAGCGCCGGTCTGGCGGAATTGGGAATCAATTTCCACCAGTTGGTTGTACACGAGGATCTGCGTGTCATCCAGCATGCCGTCGGCAGGATCGATACTTTGCAGATCGAATTGATCCCCGATGACAAGTTCCTGAGCCGGAGGGCCTTTTTTGGTTTCCGCCCGGGGACGGGCAAAAACCATCGGAGCGGCCGCGGCAAAAATGCACAACAAAAGCAGGTTTTTAAGCCTTTGAGAAGAGAAAAACATGGATTTATCCTGAGAAATAAAGAATATTTCCGGCGTTTTCAAGCCTGAAATGTACCGCTTCATGCGGCGCAGGATCGCTCCGTTCCGCCCTACAACGTACAACAAAACAGATGTTACAAGCATAGACCAAATGACATACTCTGTCTATACTTTTTCCGGGAGGGCCATTGATTTTGAACACAGGCAGGACTGTTTTGGTTGTTGATGATGAAGAAAAAATCCGGGAGCTTGTCAAATCATATCTGGAGATTAACGGTTACAACGCCCTCTGCGCCGGAACCGGCAGGCAGGGCATGGAGCTTTTTGAAAAAAATCAAACGTCCTCTTCCATCTGTTTGATCCTTCTGGATCTGATGCTGCCGGATTTTTCCGGGGAAGAATTCTGCCGCCAAGTGCGGGAAGTTTCAACGGTTCCCATCATCATGATCACCGCCAAGGTTGATGAGGAGAGCATTATCAAGGGGCTGCGTATCGGGGCGGATGATTATGTCACTAAGCCCTTTAGCCCGCGGCAGCTCATGGCCCGGGTTGAGGCGGCTTGCCGCAGATCAGGCGGAAAAAATAATTCAGGGCGGGATCAATTCCTGGCCCATGACGATTTAATTGCCGACACGGAAAACCGCAGTATAAGCCGCCGGGGAGAAATTCTTCCCCTGACAAGAGACGAATACAATTTGCTGACACTCCTCATGGCCCGTCCCGCAAAAATTTTCACCCGCGAGGAAATTCTTTTGGGTTTAAAGGGTGATGATTACGACGGTTTTGATCGATCGGTGGATACGCACATTAAAAATCTCCGGGCAAAACTCGGCGATGATCCGAAATCCCCCCGGTATATCAGCACGGTCTACGGTCTGGGTTACCGTTTGGGCGGGGAGCATTAACATGGGTGCCATTAAAATGACTATCAACCTGCAGGACCGTTTAACCTTAAGTTACGCCCTTTTTTCCGCCGCGGCTCTGGGGCTTCTGGCCCTGGTGATCAATATTTTTACCGGCATTATTTTTACCGCGCTGGTCCGGGATAACATCCGTGAAAAGAGCGGCGAAATAGTCCGCAGCATTGCCGAGCTGTACGATCCTGCAAGCAAAAGTTTTTATACATCTGCGGTTGAAACTTTGGGAATGCACTTTGTCCACGAAGGCTACATTGTCAGCATGAGGGATAATAATGGAGAAATCCTCTGGGATGCCCGCTCCTGCGACATGGAACAATGCGCCGGTGTGATCAGCGAGATCACCGAACGTATGGAAGGGGATTTCAGAATAAACGGGACTCTGCAAAACTCTGTTTTCCCGTTGGTGTATAACAGCATGATTGTAGGGCAGATAACTATTGAAACCTACGGTCCGTTTTTTTACAGCGAAACCGAGGCAAAATTTTTAACCTCGATTAACCGGATCCTTATCATTGCGGGAATTGTGTTGATCCTTTTGAGTACCTGCATTTCAGCGCTGTTGTCACGGTCTATTGCACGGCCTGTTCTGCGGGCGGCGGCGGCGGCGCGGCGTATCATAAAAGTACACACACAGTTTCAGGCGGGGAAGGACACAAAGATAAGAATTCCCGATCAATACCGTACCAGGGAACTGGCGGAACTTTCCCGGTCCATCAACGAACTGGCGGAAGAACTGGAGAAGGCCGAGGCCCGCCAGAAACGACTTACTTCTGACATTGCCCATGAACTGCGGACTCCCCTGACATGCCTCCGGGGCAATGTAGAGGCCATGATCGACGGTGTGTGGGAACCCACGGTGGACAGGCTTGAAAGCAGCCACGAAGAAATTATGCGCCTCGCCGCCCTGGTGGACGATCTGAATACCCTCACCGGTCTGGAAGCGGAAGCGGTCATCCTCAATAAAACAGATTTCGATTTGCCAAAACTTTTACAAACTGCGGCGTCCCAATTTGAAGCTATAGCCC
>BNUV01000098.1 GCA_025997615.1 Spirochaetia bacterium | reverse complement strand
TTAATATGTTTTGTTTTCAATGTGAACAGACGGCCCAGGGAACGGCTTGTACGAAGGGCGGCGTATGCGGGAAGAAGGATGCCACCGCAGAGATCCAGGACAAGTTTACCGGTGCGCTTGTCATGCTGGCGAAGGTTTCAAACCGCCATCCGGCCACGGAAAACAGCCGCCGGATTATCCGGGAGGGGCTTTTTATTACCGGAACCAATGTCAATTTTGATGACGCGGTTATTAAAAGCCGTATCGATGACGCCCATAAGGAACGGATAGCGTTGTTTGCGGCCTCCGCGGTCTGCGATGATTTTGACATGAGCAAAGTCTGGGAAGCCGGCGAGGATATCCGCTCCCTCAAGTCGCTCATTCTTTTTGGGATCCGCGGAATAGCGGCGTATGCCTGTCATGCGGCGGTTTTGGGCTTTACCAATGCCGAAATGGACGGGTTTTTCTGTAAGGCCCTTGAAGCGGTAGCAAATCCGGAACTGGGTATGGATGAACTTTTGCCGCTTGTTATGGAAACCGGAAAAGTGAATCTCCTTTGTATGGAACTTCTGGACAAGGCGAATACCGAAACCTACGGGAAACCCGTGCCGGTCACAGTTCCGCTCACCATCGAAAAGGGGCCGTTTATTGTTATTTCCGGCCACGACTTACGGGACCTTAAACTGCTTTTGGAACAGTCAAAAGGTTGGGGCGTGAACATTTATACCCACGGCGAGATGCTTCCCGCCCATGGGTATCCCGCGCTTAAAGCGTACCCCCATTTGAAAGGCAACTTTGGTACGGCATGGCAGAATCAGCGGAACGAGTTTGACGGCATCCCCGGCGCGGTACTCTTTACCACAAACTGTATCCAGCCACCAAAGGATAGTTACCGCGACCGCGTATTCACCACCGCCGAAGTGGGCTTTCCCGGGCTTGTCCACATTGAAAACAAAACATATTAATCCTCCATAAGGGCAGTATAGACCGGAATTTGCGGGGCTTGCCGTGAGAATTCTCACGTTTCGTTAAAATAACTTACTTTTTTCCTAAAAAATGTTCGGGAGACGGCCCGATACATACATCGTGCCGCCGGAATATTCCTGGGGTACGTTGATGAGAAGACCCAGGTCCTGCTGTTCGCAGCCGCCCGCCGGGGGTTGCGTCCCCGGCCGGTCCAGGCGGTAGTGCATTTCATGGGTGTCTTCCTCGTCATGGCAGTACGTTCCGATTCCGCTACCAGCCCTGCAAAAAAGATAAAACGTGTTTGCAAACCGTTAAAATTGTTCCCCATTCTTCACTTCTTTTTTGATGGTTAGGAGCATCCAATTGTCGTTTTGCGGATCTGCAAGATTGATTTCTTCAAAAGCAATATCTCCCACATTCTGCATGACAAGAAAATCTCCTTCTTTACTGCCGGGCAGAATACCGCTCCATATAAAGCCTTGTTTTTTTAACTCGGTGCAGGCGTAGAACCATGCGGTACTGGAAAGATTTAAATATATAACCCATGTCTCAACACTAGTAAAAGATCTATTGGCCATGAGTGATTTTACGGAATCTGCAAAATCGCCTGCTATACTTTGTACCCGTATTAAACAAGTTTTTAAACTATCATTTCGGGTTACCTCTATACTGCTTTTTTCGCACAAAATAGTTTTTGATAAAACAATATCCGGTATAATATTTAAACGTTTATATATACGCAGCATGTCTTCTTTTAATTGATTATCAGTGTCTTCTGCAAAACATATTTGTGCATTGTTACTTTTTAAAAATTTATAATAAACAACAAAGGTTTGCCGCTTTGATTTTTGCGCATCAAAATTTTTGAAATGCACTTCGTTTGGTATAAAATTTAAATAAAAGCAGCAGGGAAACAAGCCAAGCCGCAGGCTTACTTTTTGACTTGCCGTGTGCAGGGTCACACATTCTGTAAATGCACCGTTTTTACCTGCTGCTCCTATCCTGCCGAGCAGATCAGCGCATAGTTTGTCTGAAATATGCATACCGCGCATATTCTGTGAAACTACAAGAGACCCTATTTCCATGATACCCGCAAAAGAAGAATCTTCATTGCCTATAGCAACACCCGCTACAAACGAAGATTCAACTAAAGGTGTACCGGTTGGGGTTCTGATTTTTTCTGCTACCGCCGTAACGATTATTGTATTTTCGCTTTGTGCATAAGATTTTAAGTATTCAGGGTTATATAGCGCCGTTTTCAAATAGGTATAGCCATAAGTAGAGTATAGGCAGCGTGCAACATTAAGCGCATCTTTAGGGCGAAACAAAACAATTTCAATATCGTCTGCCCTTATTTTTTTGCTTTCTTCAACTATTTTATTTTCTGAAAGTTTGTGATCTATTACTTTTGGATCGCTTATGTTTTTTACTATAAGGCTTTCGTTTCCTTTTTGTCCTAAATATCTACATTCCAATATATCTACTTTTTTGGAAGCAAGAAAAAGTCCTAAACCTTTTTCGTTAATCGCATCATCTACCGTTTTTATTTTTTTCGGATTGTAACGCGGGGCGGCATCAAGTGAAAATGGTATGCCGTTTTCGTGTATAATGATTTCTATACCGCTTGAAATTTCATTTATTGTTACTTCGATGGATGTGTCGGTGTCATGCGGATCAAAGGAATAATTAACAATATTGGAAAGCACCTCTTCCAACGCAAGGCATAAATCGTTGCATTCCTTTTTTGAAAACCCTTTTTGCAGACATTGTGTCTCTACAAACGAAAGAGAAGGTTCTATAGATTCTATTTTACTTTCTAATATTAATTTTGTCTTCATTCTTCCTTATCTCTCATCAATTATGTGTTTTAGTTTACCGCTATTCAATGTGTAATCCATTTTTGATTCATCTATTTTTTGTAAAACTATTTCCAGGTAACCAAACGAGAGAGCTTCCGCAATTGCGGGATCGTTTTCTTCTAAGGTTTTTATAAGATCATCAGAACTGAATTTGACATTTCCTGTACGCACCACGAGATGTTCTTTGTTAGAACCGGATACATTCGCCGCAACAAGCTGCACCTGTGTATTTTCCAGTTTTGCGGCAATTATCCCGCTTATTTTTCTGTAATCTAAAAAACACCCGGCAATACGGAGCATATCACCGTAGCGTCCCATAAGCCTAAACCTGGGGGCGCTACTGCCGCATTCGCATTTTCCTTCTATCCAACAGCCCAAATCGCCTATTTCGTAGCGTGATACGTTGTGCCCTTCCCTGTATTTAGGGCTTACCAATATTCTCCCGGTTTCACCGTTTTCAACAGGATCATCCCTGTCCATTTTGACAATTTCCATATCCATAATACCTGTCAACAAATGATGCACACCATCGCCGCAATAGGAACAAGCGTAACCCATTGGACCTACGTCATTACTGCCGTATCCCATTGATGCAACAATTTGTACGCCAAAAGTACTTTTTAGCCATTGTTTATTTTCCGGTGTCATGAACTCGCCGCCGTAAAACACTTTTTGAAGGCCGCCGTATGCGGATAATAATTTTTCGTTTTCGCGGAAAAGTTTTAATAGGTAAGAAGGCATACCCATGATTACGTTTATTTTTTGTTCGATGATCGCGTTTGCAGCCTCCGCGCTGGGCGTTACCTCTGCCATTGGAAAATGTTTTGTGTTTGCAAGTTCAAGAATACAGCCGTAGCTTATAAAGCCGCCGTAAAGATGCCCCGCACTTAATAAATTTATAACACGATCCGTTTTTGGCTCCAAGCCAATGCAGATTAAACTTTCTGCGAGAGCGCTCATTTCAAAATGATAATCGCGGTATGAGTATGATGACAAAATTGTTTTTCCGCTTGAGCCGCCGCTTTTTACATAGAGTTTTGATTTTTCATCGTCCCCTGCCAATGCCATAAAAGCATCTTTGTCCATAATGGGTTGACCGCTTTGTTTTTTGTACGTGTATGGAGAGAACGCATCGAAGGTTGCGATTTTATTTAAGCCGTCAATTTGTATAGAGACGCGTTTGCAGTACCTTGATAATGCAAAAACCCCGTCGTGGGGTTCACCCGGGTAGGAGGCAAACACATTTCCGCAGGATACAATTCTGGTTGCTCCGCATTTTATGAGAATTTCAGACAAATCGTAAACTTCATCTAATGCGCATCCTAATGATACGGTCTGCATAAAGCGGGACATGGGCATTATATATTTTACTAATTCCCCCCGCTGCATAGGCTTTAACCAAATTGTGCGGAAAAGAGGGGAAGGTGTAATAGCGGGTTCCCTGCTTATATAAATACGAAAACTTTTATCATCTGCTTCTACCATATCTGTTTCGTCCATGCAGCTTCCAAGCTGCACCATTATATTTTGCTGCGTAATTTGCGCGTACTCGTGTACGCCCATTGCAGGCAATGGATATTCCGGCGATATTTTTGCAAGTGCTTTTTTTAAACGAAGCGCTAAAGCGGGAAGTTCATCAAAACCGCCTTCGTAAAAAAGACACTGCGGGCTGGCGCACGCCTGCTGGTTTTCTTCGCAAATGTCACGGGCAAGATTTTCCAGAGCGGCGTCTGTCGCCCCTTTTTTTGTCAGGTATGCAAAACTTAAATGATGCCCCCATGCAATTACCGGTGTCGATGTCGCACTGCGTATACTATCAACCGCATCCGTACCGCCCCATGCAACAACTGCTGTAGAAAAATCAAACAGCCGGTTGAGCGTATCCTGTTCCTTTGATGAAATATCAATCGCATAAATGTATTTTGCAAGCATGCCTGTTTTGTCACATTCGATTAATTTGTGCAAGAGAATTGCAGAGAAGCCGTTTTCTTTACTGCTCAGTTTTACAATATTGATATTGCCGCACATCAGGCCTTCAAGCACACTCAATGCGCCCATACCGGGGGAATTTCCCGCTGCAACATGGCACAAAACACCCAGCGGTTTGTAACATTCCAAAATGTTGTTTTCTAAATTAAAACGTTTCGGAACAAATGGCGTTATACTGCCCAGTTCATGTTCAAGTTTGTCAAGCATATACTCTTTTGAAAAAACACCGGCTAAACCCATCACAGATTCTTTTGCGGTTTTTGGATCGACAGCGTTTTCCGTAAGCGCTTTTTCTAAATCCGCGTCTCCATTCTTTAATTTTTTGAAAAGAGCCTCGCCCGCATCAAGCACTGTCTGCGTTTCAAGCTGAATTGTAATATCTTTTTGTATGTTGCTAATTATTTTATCAATGTTGTAGTTGTCAACCAAGACACCTTCAACTAAATGTAATTTTTTCATTTCATAGCCTCCAAATTTTATCGTTTTAGTAATTCCGCAGCGGCAATTGCGCAGCTTTTATTTTTACTTGTTCCGGCACGCCCCAGTATTTCAAAGTACGGCGTTTTTATGCCGCACCCGCATTTTGTAGCAGCGTGAAGGACGGCAAGATCACCCATCAGGACACTGTGCGCGGGAGCAGATGTTATATAAGGGGACACAAATTGTAAGAAGCCGCTGTTACCGAAGGGCAGTACATCAAGCGTTCTAACATCGCGTATAAAAACACGCGACCAGGTAGGTACATGAAAATGATGGTTACTACATTCCAAATAGGGTATGCAATGCTCGACCGATCCAAAGCCGTCACAAAATCTGTTGTTTGGAATGCCAAGCATTTCTTCACCCATCTCGTATAATTCCTGTTTTGATATTTCCTTTCCGGCAAATCCTTTCCATCCTCCGCCGAACAATGTAGCCGATTTTGGATTTAGTTTTACCGGTTTTATTTTAAGATCCTTCATCTGCTGTAATGTAAAATAAAAAAACGAAGGAAAGCCTAAAATACGCACGGGCAAATCCTGCTGTGCGAAACGCCGAAGGGCGTTAATTATCCCGAATACATCAAAGTCATAGCCGCCCCTGCCGTTTTGTTTTAACGCGTATTCAATTTCGGCAGGGGGTGAATATTTTGTCAGACGTTTGTCTGTGTTCGCCGTGCCTAATTTAGAATCCTCAGGAATCTGGTAGGAATACATTATATAGTTTGATTTTACAGCCGGCATATTAAATCCCAGAAATTCCATTTCAAAATCGATCATTTTAACCGCACTGCCTAAAGAGCGTTCGTCAAAAAACATTTGGCTTTTTTGTCCTGTAGTACCTGAAGATGTATAGTGATCGGTAATTTGATCATCGCCGACACTTTTTACAATATGTGTTTTAAAGAAGTCGGCATAGACAAATGGAATTGCTGCGCAGTCTTCTACAGCAGAAAGTGTGTTTATATCAAATTTATTTTTTTCCAAAAGGCGTGAATAAAAAGTACTATGCTCTTTATGAAAAAGCACAATTTCTTTCATTGCCTCTACAAACATTTTATCTGTTTCGGTATCCTGTTTGTAAGCGTCTTTAACGGCACATAATTTTTCTACCGTGTTTATAGTATGGTAACTCATTATAACCTCTGGTCTAGTATACGTTTGATTTTCCCTGTACGCGGGTTGTATTCTAATTCTTCGGGTGAAACAAATTCAAAAACAGGCTCGTGTATGTGTCCTTTCTCGTATTCTTCCTTAAACATAACACGCTCTTTATACAAGCCGGAAAGAAATTCTTTTTTATGATCCTTTGCAAGTGATGTCTCGTTAGTTGCTGCACGCACGGTAAGAGCATCCTTGCCGTCAAAGTGTGTTATTACCAGTTGGTAGTTTAGAATATGTACGCCGCTTACAGACTGCAAGACCGTACGCAGGTCATCATAATAAAAAGATACAACACCAACACGCGCTCCTTCTTCACTGCGTCCTTGTAATAAGAATTTGCGGTTACTAACATTTTCCGGCTCCAGCCACATTCCCCTGTCTCCCAGCGGATAGCGTATCATAGGCTGCAATCTTCTGTACAAAGATGTTACTATAAGATTGCCGGTTTTGTTTGTCTCTTCGATGACCTCTCCGGTATCGCTGTCTACAATTTCCAGCCGGCAGACATAATCAAAGGTGCGGTGCTCGTTAAAACTACAAGAGCTGTCACCAAAACCTACAAGCCCGCCGTCTACAAGCGAATAAGCTGCGGAACGTATTGCAACGTTGCCGTTAATGGAATGTATAAAATCACGCTGATCCGGGAAAAAAGTTTCTCCGCCAAAATATATTTTATTTACAAAAGATATATCAGCGCCGGTTTTCTTTGCGTGTTCAAACAGGGAAATAATTGTTGTAGGCACTCCGTTTATAACATTGCATTTATGCTGCTCTATTATATGCAGTATTTCAGGTATTGGCGTTGATCCCATTATAGGATACTCAACAAGCTGTATAGGACAGTATCGTACAAAATCATGAACATACAAAAAAGAAGTATACAAAAGACCGCCGTAAAAAAGGTTTGCGATTTTGTCGCCGCTTTGTATGCCGTTATACATAAACGCAAGCCCGCTTGTGTGGCAGAAAGTTTCGTATTCATCGTGGGCAAACACAGAGAATTTTGGCGCGCTTGTACTGCCGCCGCTTTTAAATACAAGCCCGTCTTCTATGGCGCCTGTAAGAACGGTATTATCGCTGCCATGTGTGTTTGCCGCCCAAAAATCACTTTGATTTATTAAAGGCAGGTCTTTTACGGTGGGGCGATCAGTTTTTACATCTTTGTATAACTCACGGTAAAAGGGTGAATGTTGTTTTGCATAGCGGATAATATAATCTTCGCTGTATAATTTCATCATAAAACATATTCTCCATCAATTTTTTTTATGCAGAGCATCACAAAAGAAGATGCCGCTAAAATACAGCCATTGATAAACATTAGATCCATAATGTTTATTTTATTGCTTACAAAACCTACAACCGCATAGCTTAACGGAATTACCGCACCCGCGATAGTGTTCAGTATAGAAAAAAAACGCCCCTGAATAAAAGGCGGCACGTAAGATTGAAAAAGTGTCATCATGGAAACATTTACAAAACCCATTCCGCAGCCGAATAAAAACACAAAAACAAAGGTCAATACTAAATTATCAAAGGCAGCAAGACATACTAACGATGCGCCGCAGAAAATGATAGCGATAAAACCCGTGCCGTATCTGTTGTATCTTTTCCTGATAAATCCTGCCAGGGTGCTAAGAACCACAACGCCGCCGCCCAGTGCAATTTCGTAACCGGACATAAGCAGGGCGCTGCCCTTGTAAACTGTTTTTGCAATTATCGGCAGCGCTAAAACAATCGGGGATACAAACAGATTGATTACCGCGAAAAAAATCAGCAATGCAAACAAGGCTTTATCATCTTTTACATATTTAAAACCTTCCGCAAAGTTCTTCCAAAAAGACGATTTGTTATCATTGTTTGACACAACCGGCAGCGGCGTAGTTAAACGGATTACAAAAAATATTGAAACAATATAACAGAGGGCGTCAAACGAGAACGCGCCTGCAACACCCAGCACAACAATTGCGGCGCCCGCAAACGCCGCTCCTATCGCCTGGGAAAAGGATGTTATGCCGGACACTATTGAAACTGCGCTGGGCAGTAAATTGGGCGGGACAATATAATTCAGGCTGCCCTGCATTGAAGTTTCCGCTAATGGCTCGAATGCATAGATCAGTATTGCAAACAGGGCAAACAAAAGCGGCACCGCATTAAAAACACCCAACACAAAAAGGAGAATGGTGATGCCTACAACAAGAGCATTTCCTGCAAGAGCTGCAATCATTGTTGATTTCTTGCTGTAACTATCGGCCAGGGCGCCCATGAAAGGCGCAAACCCGAATGTTCCAATCGCCGTTGCCGCCATGATAATACCCAACAGCGAATTTGCATCTTTAAAGTTACTGTCAAGCACCCACCACGAAATAGCCAGCGAGAAAAATTTTGCGCCGACGGTGGAAATAAAGCGTGCGGCATAGAGCCTCTGAAAATCAGGTATAAAAAAAACACCCGCTGCTTTTACCGAGGCGCCCACAACTATTTCTCCTATCCCGAAACTATATCAGCTTGTTTTTGAATTGTCAAGCGGCAATCGTGTTTTAACGGTCCGGCTTTACCTTTTGCCTGAAAACAAGGGCCAGGGAAGTGATATCGTCGGACTGCTCCGCGCCGTTTACAAAGCCGTCCAGCGCCCGGCGGAGGGCCTCGTCAAAATCCCGGGGGGCTAATTCCCGGCAGGAATTGGCGGTTTCCAGGAGCCGGTCGTTGCCGAACTGATCACCCTGGGGGTTCTCCGCCTCGTTTATGCCGTCGGTGTATAAATAGAGCTTATCCCCTTCATTCAGGGTAAGCTCCGTGGACTGATAGGGAAAATCTGCGGACACCCCCAGGGGGAGCCCCCGCTTCAGCTCCAGGAATTCATAGTCTCCCCCGGAACGGGAAATGAGGGGCTTGTTATGCCCCGCATTGGCAAAACTCAAGACCCCGGTGATCAAATCAAGCTGGCAG
>BNUV01000097.1 GCA_025997615.1 Spirochaetia bacterium | reverse complement strand
AAAATGAAGACAACGTAATCTTCGATAAGAATCCCGTACCTGTCCGTATTCACCCAGCGCTGCCTGAAAATCATAAGAAAGCTTTGGCGTTTGGCTTTCATTGAGGTAGGGTGTGCGTTTACCCTTGGGGTTTGTTCCGCCATGGAACATATAATACCCCAGCATATTGCAGCCGGAAGCTATTTTTATATTTGCCATGGCGTCAACACTTTCGTAAGGTAATTGAAACCGATAATTATATGAACAGAACATACCGCCTCCCATTTCACAGCAGAGGTATGGCCGTGTTTCCGGTTGATACCGGGGTTCAAAATTATAGGTGGCATTAACGTCGTTATTGTGATTATCCCGATAAATATATTCTTCCGTAGCGGGATGTTCACCTTTATAAGAATAAAAAAGCCAGGGGCGGAATGCGTACCCGCCCCAGAGGGGCATCATTTCTTCGGGCGTAACGGCACCTCCCCAGCCGGTACAGGTAAAGAAGGGCGTATTGATTCCCGCCTGCCGCGCCATGTCCCGCAGGGCTAGCATATAAGCTTCTCCCTGAGTCCCGCCGGAAATCCATTCATTGGAGATGCCGGTGGTTATTTCCCAGGGCGCCGCGGAATGGCCGTATTCATTATCAATCTGTGTGGCGATAACCGTGCCCCCATCTTTATAAAAAAGCCCTTCCAGTTCTTGGGCAAGTTTTTTGTAAAGCCGTTTTGTATAGGCAAGAAATAAGGCATCAAGGCTTCGCACTTCGCAGGGTTTGCCGTAAAGCCAGTCGGGAATACCGCCGTTTCGGACTTCGCCGTGGTCAAAGGGGCCAATGCGGATAATTACATAGAGATTATGTTTGGCGCAGAGTTCTATAAATTTTCGCAGATTCCGTCTGCCGGAAAAGTCAAAAATTCCTTCCTCTTCCTCATGATGAATCCAGAAAATATAGGTGGTGATGATATTCACGCCGCCCATTTTCATTTTAATGATCTCATCTTCCCAATAGCCTTCCCAGAGCCGGGAGAAATGGATTTCACCGCACACACCAAAAAACGGCTTTCCGTTTATTTCCATGTAATAGTTGCTGAAGGACAGTTCCTGCCCATCGGGACGCCGGCCTGAAAATTGCGGACCCAGGGGATAAATTTCCTTTGGTTTTACCTGTTTCAAATTGATTCGGTACTGCATTTGTTACTCCCTATAATTCCCTTTTCAATTACCGAAAAACCGGTAGGCCTATACACACAAACCTTTTTGATATGTTCGCCGGTATACTCAAACCGGACAGTACCGCCCGGCGAAAGAACCGGTATTTTTTCCCTCTGTATCACCCTATTGTCCGCGCCTTTGTATTCAAGGTAGTACCCTTCAATTGAATATGAAGGCAGTTCACCGGCGCATTGCAGCTCGATGATACAGGCGCCATTGCAACAAAGCGCTTTCAATATCCGGACTGGCGCACAATATTCCTGTACCGTGTAGTACGATGGCTTTGGTTCGCCAAACATATCGGTGGAACCATGTACCCGCCTGCGCAGCATTCCTTCGCCTTCTTCGCCCATTTGGGTACGGTAATCGTTCAAGCAAAAATTGATGATACCGCCAATACCGGGAAATTGCCGGTAAACATTCATTTTGTGAATAAAATCGGAGGTCCTCCGCTTGTCGCCGCCGGGAACCCGGGGTTCACAAAGTCCGAATTCTGAAATTACCAGCGGTTTATCAGAAACTTCCGCAAATATTTTTTTTATCTCCGTTTCCGAATCTTTATCGGCCAGCCATTGTCCGCAATAATCATTTACCATCATCATATCGCCTGTGGTAGCTGCATCTTTTGCCGGGCCGTCCCACATGGTATGACTGACATACGAAACAAGCCGTGTGGGATCAAGCTCCTTAAAATATGCCTTGAGTTCCCGCATAAATTGTACTGTTTCGGCTGCCTGACCGTTCAATTCGTTTGCCATGCCCCATGAAATAATTGAGGGGTGGTTGCAGTGGGAACGTACCATTTCCTCCGCCTGGCTGCGGGACATTTCCATTTCGGCCGCTCCAATCGGAAGAGGACTTGGTCCCCAGTGGGGAATTTCTTCCTGCACAAGCATACCGTGTTTATCGCACCAATCATAAAGCGCCTCATCCTGCTGCCAGTGGAAGCGGGTAAACACACAATTTGTTTCTTTTAATTGGGTTAAAATCCGGCGGATGTATTCTTTTGGTTCGGCATTGCCATAAGCCGGATTAGAACCGGGCATCCATTCAGTTCCGGTAAGCCGGACCGCTTCGCCATTAAAGAAAAATTTACCGCCCTTAACTTCAAATTTTCTGAAGCCGAATGAAACACTGTACTCGTCAATAATACCACCGGCGTTTGAAAGGCTAAGCTTAAAACGGTATAAACAGGGACGATCAAAATGCCAAAGGTTTATCATTTTTAATTGAACCGCGGGAAGGTGGTATTCTTTACCTTCGGTAATGCAGTATTTTCCCGATGTATAAACACATTCTGCATTATCAGCGCCATTTTCGGCAATCCGGCAGATTTCATACTGCAAATCAAGCGGGCGCGAAACGGCGGCGTTATCGCACAAATGAACGGTGGCGGAAAATACTCCGCCGGTTTCATTTACCCGTTTGTCCGTGCCGGTAATTTCCGGTTCGGCAAATACCTGTACATAATCGACCGCATCGGTATTGGTAACAATCAGGGTAATATCCCTGAAAATGCCGCCGTCATCGGCCCAGTCAAAACTCCTGTCCCGGGGGAGCGCGTCATCCGTGTAGGGGTTCTGCACCCGGACAGTTAAAATATTTGTCTTTCCGGCGCGGATATTGTTGGGGAGGTCTATGACAAAGGTGGTAAAACCGGAACCGTAATGCCTTCCCGCATTCTCACCGTTAAACCAGAAATCCGCATCGCGGTAAACACCGTTGCACTGCAAACGGAGCCGTTTGCCGGCAAATGATTCATCATAATCAAAATGATATTCATACCAGGCAGCGCCCCGGTATGTCTCCGTGCCGCTTTCTACATTCCAGGTATGGGGCAGCTGCAGTTCCCGGTACCGGGGAATGCCCTGCCTGAACCATGTGTCCCGTATACCGGTATTTTCCCGGTCAAGGGCAAAGCGCCAGCGGTGGTTAAGCGCTATAGTTTGTCGTTCCATAAATAACCTCTCTGTAATAAACGGTAAGCCCGGATCGGCAAAACCACAATACACTATTTTACGTGAAAAGATGGATTATATTCTTATTTTTTTCTTGCGTAAATATCTATTCCGCGCCATACTATTTACATGGAAACCATACGGAAAACCGACGGGTTCAGGAATGAGTTTCTCTTTGTTTTCCCCGGCGAATTTCTTGCCCAAATAACACAGGATGAGATGTTTCATGCGCTGACGGTTACTGATATCGGTTATTTTCCCTCTGCCCATTATCATTTCCGGCAGCGTCCCGCAGGCTGTGAAACCGCTATTTTGATGTATTGCAGCGCAGGGAGCGGTTTCTATTCAGTGAATGGCGGGGAACAAAAAACGCTTTCGGCAAAACAGCTCATCCTTATTCCGCCAAATACGCCCCATGTTTACGGCGCATCAAATGAAAGCCCCTGGAGTATATACTGGGTACATTTTAAGGGCAGCATTGTTGCGCCTTACTATCAGACGCTTTCCGGTCTGCTGCCCGCCGCGCTTTCCGATGTATTCGGCGAAAGATTGCGGGAGATGTTCCAGCAGTGCTTTACGATGCTCAAAACGCCATTGCTAAAGGAAGAGTATTTTTATTTATGCCAGATGGTGGGGACTATGCTTGCCATGGTTCCCTGCGCGGGCAAAGATTCAATGCTGCAGCTCAGTTCGGGCAGCCGCCGCCTGGAAAAAACAATCGCTTTTATGAAAAACCATCTGCACGACATGATTTCCCTTGATGAGCTTGCATCGGCCGCCGGCTGCAGCCGGTCTCATCTGAATTATCTTTTCAAGGGTGTATCCGGCCATTCTCCGGTTATGTACTTTTTACACCAAAAGATGCAGGCCGCTTCCCGTGATTTATTTTTTTCCACCCTGCCGGTAAAAGACATCGCCCTGTCGTACGGGATCGAAGACCCCTACTATTTTTCGCGGATTTTCAAAAAAATCATGGGCGTATCGCCCCGCCAATACCGCTCGCAGATAAAAGGCTAAGGCATGGCTTTCCTGGTCATACCCTGAAAAAGGTATCCCCCGCACCGGCGCTGAACTCCTCCCGTCCCGGTAAGGCGATCACGGCTTCGCAGTCAAAGGGAATGTGGATGGTATAGCTGATAGTCCCGTCTTCCTGCCACTCCCAGGCAATCGTATAAGTGCCCGCGGCGGTATCCCGAACCATGCGGGCCCATTGGATCCGGCGGTCGGGCATGGGGGCGATCCGCGCCTTTTTATAACCCGGCGTTTCTTCCAGTGGATTAAGGCCGCACATATTCCGGTACATCCAGTTTGCGATGGAACCGTAGGAATAGTGATTCAGGCTGTTCATGCCCGTACCGCTGATCTTTCCATTGGGCAGCACCGAATTCCACCGTTCCCAGATGGTGGTAGCTCCCATGCCCACTTCGTAGAGCCAGCTTGGGTAGCTGTTCTGGAGGAGTAGGGAGTAGGCTGTTTTGTTTGCGCCGTACTTTGACAAGCTTAGGCAAAGGAGCGGAGTTCCGGCAAAGCCGGTGTCCAAATGCGTTTCCTTTGCCTCTATGCGTTTGACCAGGGCTTCCAGTAGTTTTTCCGCCCTTCCTTCGGGGAAAAGTTCAAAATACAGCGCCAAAACCAGCGCGGTTTGGGTTTCGGTAATGGCAAGCTCTCCGTCATCCTTAAAGTAGTTTTTAATAAACGCGGCTCTGATCTTTTCCGCCAGGGAATGGTACTTATCCTCATCTTCGGTATAACCCAGTACCGCCGCGGCCTTTGAGACGATAGTAACGCTGTTATAATAAAAGGCCGAGGCAATGAAGTGGACATCCGTCGCGCCCATAGGATTCTGGGGATCCTCTGTGTCAAGGGCAAGCCAGTCCCCCAGGTGAAAACCGGTCTGCCAGAGCCCCTTGCCGCCATCCGCCTCATCCTGGGTGATGATATAGTTTGTCCAATCTTTCATTACCGGGTAATGATCCCGGAGAAGTTCCCTGTCGCCGTACATGACAAAAAGCGACCAGGGGAGTATAGTTGCCGCATCGCCCCATATACTGACGCTCTGAAGCTTCCACCAAAAGGGCCCCTTTTCTTTCGCGTTCTGCAGTTTTGGAAACGGTACAAAGAAGGGAACCGCGCCGTTATTTTTTTCCTGTTCTTTCCGCAGATTTTTAAGGTAATGATTGAAAAAAGCCGGACTGTACATGTGCTGGTTCGCCGTATCGGAAAAGATAGCGGCGTCTCCCGTCCAACCCATACGCTCGTCCCGCTGGGGGCAGTCGGTTGGTATATCAAGAAAATTATCTTTCTGGCTCCACAGGGTGTTGAGCGCAAGGCGGTTAATGGCAGGATTTGAGGTTTCTATCCAGCCGGTCTGTTCTATATCCGAATAGAGAGCGCAGGCAGTGAAGTCCGCCGTTTCAGGCTCATCAATCCCCTCGACCTTTACATAACGGAAACCGAAGAAGGTAAAATGAGGCCGAACCGGCGCCGTACCGTCCTCTGTGTTACCGGCGGCGATATACACAAATTCAGCTTTGGCGGCCCGCAGATTGTCCCGGTAAAAACGGCCCTCCTGCATGATTTCGCTGTAGGATAATTTTATCCCCGGCACATCGTTTTTTAGTTCTACTTCTACCCAACCGGTGATCTCCTGGCCAAAGTCGATGATCCATTCGCCCACATTGGAGCGGATGATTTTTTGGGGCTTGAGCCGCTCGTGAATGACCAGCGGCGGGTTTATCCGGGCGGTAAGATCCGCCGTATCGCGGCCGGTAAGTTTAGCCGGAAGCCAGCCATCAGCGGAACAGCCGGGGGAAGACCAGAACGGAACTTCGTCCCGGGCCGAATACACTTCGCCGTCGTAGATGCCGCTGGCCTGTACCGGCGAGGCGCGGCCCTGCCACTCTGTTCCCGAACCAAGCGTCTGTTCCCGGCCATCGCTGTAGCGGATGCGGATTTCGCAAATAAGCTGCATGGTATCGCCATAAATGTTGGTAAACCCGCCGTCAAAAACAAAGCGGCCTTTATACCAGCCCGGCCCCAGCATGGCGCCAATCGTATTTTCACCTTTGCGCAGATAATCACGAATATCATAGGTTTGGTACTGCACAAAGCAATCGTAGGAATGGTAACCCGGCATAAGGTATTCATTTCCCGCCTTGAGGCCGTTGATTTCAAGCTCATAGAGCCCGAGGCCGCAGACATAGGCCCGCGCCCAGGCCACTTCCCCCTCTATTGTGAAATCCCGGCGAAGATAGGGATGGACATCTTTATCAAGATCCGCGCAGATCCACCGCGCTTCCCAGGGGCTGTCCATCTTGGCGGTTTCAAAGAAAGCCCAATCACTTTCGGCTTCTTCCCCGTTATCGGCCCATACTGTAACTTTCCAGAAGTACCTGGTATAGGGTTCAAGCTCAATGGGAAGCGCCTGCCCAAGGCCGGAAATATCCCCGCGCTTTCCGCTGTCATAGACCGCCGCCGCCATTGACGGCTCCGCCCCCTTCATTACCCGGATCCTGGCGGCAGCCTGTTTTTTTGCCTGCGTATCTTCCGTGATCCATGATACAGAAAACTTTTCAAATCCGTATCCGAGGGGATTTACCAGATGGTTTGTTTTGAGTTTGGTGATGCGCATGGTATGCTCCTTTTTATAGCGGCTATTCTTTTACCGCGCCGATGGTGATACCTTTTACAAAGTATCGCTGAAAAAACGGATATATGGCAAGTATCGGGATGATGCCGATTGCCGCGATAGCCATCCTGACTGTGGTAGAAGGCAGCTTCGATGTATCTAACACCATACCCCCCATTCGTGATGAATTGTTGGCCAAAAACTGGATATTTTCGTTAATCCGGTTGAGGATATTCTGGATGTTGTACAGGCGGCTGCCGCCCCGTTCCGTCAGAAAATAAAGCCCATTGGTCCAATCGTTCCAATACATGATGGCAGTCATAAGGCCAATGGTGGCAAACACCGGGAACGACAGGGGAACTACAATTCTAAAGAACACGGTAATTTCGCCTATTCCGTCTATCCTGGCAACCTCAAAAAGGGCGGGGGGAATGTTGGATTTATAATAGTTCCGGATCAGGATAACATTGAAGGCGTTCATCAGGAGTCCTGGCACAATGAGACCCCAGATGGTATTTCTGATTTTAAACACGTTGTTATAAATAAAATAAGTAGAAACAATACCGCCGTTAAAGAGCATGGTAAACACCACCATGAACATCAGCACGTTCCTGCCCGGAAGCCCGTCTTTTGAAAGGGCGTAAGCCAGCATGGATGTGATAAGAAGGCTTCCCAAAGTTCCCGCCGAGGTAACTGTGATGGATACGAGATACGCCCTGCCGATGATCTGCCATTCGCCGAAGATGTAGGTATACGCCTCAAGGCTCCACTTTTTCGGCATAAACGAATAGCCATAGGTAAGGGCTGTCAAATTATCCGTGAGGGACGAAATGATGAGCAGCGCGAAGGGAAGTATTGCGCAAAGAGACATGGTCAACAGAACCAGGTGGCCTATGTATTGAATAGCCCGGTCTTCGTGTTTTATCATTATCACCTCCTGAAAAATCAAATCTAAAAAATAGCGTTTTCCCGGCTCATTTTTCTGATAAGCGCGTTGGCGCTGATTATCAGGATAAAGCCGACAATTGACTGATAGAAACTCGCCGCGGAAGACATGGAAAAGTTGGAGCTGTTCATCAGGGCGTTGTATACGTACACATCGATAGTACGGGTTGCCCCGTAGATTGCCCCTGAATTCCGGGGTATCTGATAAAAGAGGCCGAAATCCGAGTAGAACATCCTCCCCAGGTTCAAAATGGTCAGCGTGATAACCGTGGGCTTGAGCAGGGGCAGCGTGATGTGCCGTATCTGGGCGATCTTTCCCGCCCCATCGATCCTGGCCGCCTCGTAGTAATCCTGGCTGATGCCCACGATACTGGCAAGGTAGATTACCGCCGAAAACCCAATACCCTTCCACTGATTTACAATCACCAGTATGACCGGCCAGTATTCCGGCGTATTATACCAGGAGATTCCTTCCCGCCCCAGCTTCTCCAAGATGCCTTTGTTGACAAGACCCACATCGGCGGAAAGCATGGCGAACACGAGGTACCCTGTCACAACCCAGCTCATAAGCTGGGGAACCAGGATAATACTCTGATACAGACGGGAAAGAAACTTGGCGCGGAGTTCGCTTAAGAGTATTGCCACAAAAATGGCAAAGATCGTGCCGATTACGATAAAGGCCAGATTGTAAAGCACGGTATTTCTGGTGATGATGAGGGCGTCTTTAGACGCGAAGAGGTATCTAAAGTTGGAAAGGCCCGCCCAGGGACTTTTCAGAATGCCCAGGCGGAAGTTGAGATTTTTGAAGGCGATCACCAGGCCGAACATGGGAAGGTAATTATTGCAGACAAGGTACAAAAGCCCCGGCAGCGCCATCAGGTAGAGAATTCCGTAATTGCCCCATTTACCCTTTTTTCCAAGGGCTTTTATTGCCGTTGGTTTCATGTTAATCAGCACTGCCTTAATGCCTTGACCCGAGCCAGGCGTCAAGCTGCTTTTGGTTTTCCGCGATAACCCGATCTATGCCGGCGGCCTGGAGCGCGTTCAGGAACTGGGGCAGGCCCGTCTCCGGATCCAGGGAGCCGCTTTCAAGGCCGGCGCGGTACTGGGACATCACATCGTTCACCGCCGCGTATTCGGTACGCACAGGAAAACTGTTAAAGGTGTAGCCCAGGGCTTTTGAGGCTACCTTGCCATCAATGCTGTTGTTAAAGGTCTTTAGCTGATCAAAATATTCCCCGGTAACAGGCGGCCAGTTGTAGCGTTTCGACTTGTCTCCCCAAAGGCCAAGGGGATTGTAGTATCCTGAGGTCTGGGCGGTTACGCCTTCCGGCCAGTTGATGATCCCCCATTCACCGGTCTTTACATAGTGCATTCCTTCAATGCCGTTGTGCAGAAGGTTATTCACCGCTTCGGATTCATACATGAGGTTGAGGAATTTAAAAGTGGTCTCCGGATCTTTGCAGGTCACGGGGATACACCATACCGAAATCTGATAGATGCCGGTCCTGGCAAAGGGTGGAACCGTATTGAAAGCAAGAAACCCCATTCCCGTATCCTGGATATACTTTGTCTTCATGTCCGCCTCGGTCGCGTTCAGCGCGGCAAAATAACGGCCGGTCTTCATCAGTTCAATTCCCTGATCGGTCATGGTGGTATTCATTTCCCGCCTTGAGGCCGTTGATTTCAAGCTCATAGAGCCCGAGGCCGCAGACATAGGCCCGCGCCCAGGCCACTTCCCCCTCTATTGTGAAATCCCGGCGAAGATAGGGATGGACAGCCCCTGGGAAGCGCGGTGGATCTGCGCGGATCTTGATAAAGATGTCCATCCCT
>BNUV01000096.1 GCA_025997615.1 Spirochaetia bacterium | reverse complement strand
AACGAAACCCAGCTCCGCTAATTTTTTACCGATGCGTTCAAGAACCGCTGGTTCTTTTTTCAGCGATTCGGCAAAACTTATTTTTTCTTTTTCGGCGGCCAGGGTAATTTTGCGGATCACCTCGTGGGCATCGGAAACGCCGCTTTCGGCCAAAAGTATGTAGGCCGGTTCCGCCATCACTCCGCTATTTCCCCGCAGATTGTTTAAGAGCCGCTCCCGGTCGGCGCCGAGCCCTTCGATGACGCTTTTCATGCGGCTGGCCGCCAGGCAAAAACCCGCCACATAATCGGCGATGAAACGCTGGCTGGCGGAATTGGAAAGGTCCCGCTGATGTTCGCTTATCTGATCCATAAAAAATGTCATTACCCGGGGCATAAAAGCCTTCCATAAACTTTTGACATGTTCGCTGTTCCAGGGGTTCCGTTTCTGGGGCATGGTGGAGGAGCCCACCTGATCCGCCGCAAATCCTTCCCGCAGTTCCCCAATTTCGCTGCGCTGAAGATTGCGGAGATCATCAGCCAAATTGGCAATGATCCCGAAGGCGGTGTTGAATTCAAGCAGGAGCCGCAGAAGATATTCCGGCTCGACGAGCTGGGTGGAATGTTCCGAGGGTTCAAGGCCCAGTTCCGCAAGGTATATCCGTTCCAGTTCTTCCGGGTCTTTGACGATCATACTGGTGGCATTGTAGGCCCCCACGGCCCCGGCCAGTTTTCCCCTGAGATCCATCGAGCGGCGTTCAATTTCCAGAATGGATTTTCCCAGCCGGGAAACATATTCGGCCATAGCAAAACCCAGGGTGACAGGCACCGCGTGCTGGCCGTGGGTGCGGCCCACCTGGGGGGTTTCCGCTTCTTTTTCGGCAAAATCGCAGAGCAATAGTTCCAGCTTTTTCAACAGGGGCAGAACCTGTTCCGCCGTAACGCCCTTCATCCGGTACGAAAGGCTGGTGTCCAGAATATCCACACTGGTAGCTCCCAGATGAACCAGCGGAGCCATTTCAGGGGGCACTTTCTTTTTGATAACATTTACCAGAGCCCGGATATTGTGCCGGGTTTTTTCTTCCTCGGCATAAACCTCCGCCGGATCCACCGAGACCGCCGCCTTTTCCAGAGCCTCCCTTTGGGCAGCATCAAGGCCCCCGCGGACCTTCAGATGGGCGCTAATTAGGGCGATCTCCGCCTTAACGCAGGCTGCCACCGAAGCCTCTTCTGAAAGCCAGGGTGAAAGGGCCTCAAACAGGGCCCCTTCGGAAAGGGAGTACCGGTGATCTATCGGGGAAATATTACGAAAAACAGCGCGGAAATTTTTAGAGCCTTCCATACCGGATTATGGCATAAACGAAGAATTGTGTCTATTCAGAATTTAAGGATCACTGGCCCTTGCCCTTGGCCTTGAATGGGCCCCTGGTCTTTTTCATCCGACGGAAGGGCAGTGTTGATACGGTCAATCCGCTGATTACAGATGGTAAGGTCAAAAAAATCCGGATCGAAATTCATACCAAGTTCTTCCTGGGCCGTCCGCCGGTCAATGTCGTTGCCCCGTTCCAGGCTGCGCAAAAATTTACGAAACCGCAGGGGCCCTTCAACGGTTTCCGGGGGAGCCGTCCCTGCCCCGGCCACACAACGGACCTTTTCACCTGCCTCCCCTTCATAGCGGGAAAGAAGGATTATTTTTACGGTCCACTTGTCGCCGTATTCGTAGAGCAGCTCCATCACCTCCTGGGCCCCCAGCTCGCCGATGGGGAGGTCCGGCGGCGGTTCTTTTTCCAGGCCGCTTTCGGTTTGTGTTTTTTCGATAATAAATTTATAAGACCGGGTATTTCCCCAGCCCAGGGCCGCCTGAATCACCAAATGGAAATCTTTCAAGCTCAAAATTTCGGGGATGATAATCCGTCGCCACACATTGACGCCGCCTATGCTTATCTGCACCAGCCGGCCCGGCGTTTGGGGAATATTCCCCTTGACCACCGACAGCTTGTTCCGCCGGAAACTATTCAGGGCATCATCAAGCAGTTCTTTTATGTCTTCGTAGGTTTCGATCATGCTGTCCAGAGAATTGTCTATGGCTTCCAGCTCGTCTTCCGGGGGCGCCTCTGAGGTATCCAGGTCTTCCATCACCCCGGCGGAATGATCCTGAATTTGCGAAAGCACGATGAAGGTATGTTTGGGCAGCCACGAAGGATCAATTTCGGTTTTGCCGAGCCGGGCCGCCAGCTCTATCACTGCGGTATGCAGTTCCCCTACCCGCTGCCTGATAGGCCCTATGGATTTATCCGCAAAGAGTGTATAGGTCCGCTGAAATTCTTCCAGCACATCGACAATGTAACCTGCCAAAAGTTCACCGTCATGCTCATCCAGTTCCAGCGCCGGCGGCACGATCCGGTCGATGATATGCATGATGTCAAAATCATTACGATAAAGGGCATCCCGCACATAAGACTGGATCACATATTCGGAAATGGGGATATGCGCCCGGTAGAGAATTTCTTCGATCATGGTTTTATCGGGCCGGATCGAGCTGCCGTCCAGCCCCTGGGCGTCGGGAATTTCCTTGCCCGAATACCAGAACCGTGTTTCGATCCCGTAGGCGGTGGTTTCAAAACGATCCGTTTTTTCGTAGATAAAATCTTCCAGCGAATAGGCCGGAACTTCCCGGATCCGCTGGCCCCCGTACCAGTAGGCAAAGGCGATCTGCTCCTCCGTGGAAGAGCCGGGCCCCAGGCTGTTAAAAGAATTTTCAAAACCCTGCTCCGCGGCCTTGAGCCATGTTTGCAGGTCCGCCTCGGCCCATTCATTTTTGCCCACCCGCTCCAGGCTGAAGGCCCCGGTTTTCCAGTCCGTGGTGCGGACCACAAAACGGTCCCCCGGCACAAATCCGCTTTCCCGGTAAATATTCCGCATATCCAGCGTGCGGATGGAAACCTCCGCCGGGTCCTCGTAAGGATCCTCGTTAAAAGCCTCCTCATTCTCCGGGTTGTCCCGGGCCACATACTGGGGGGCGTATTCCTCCCCAAAAATGCTGTAATAAGGATAAAAATCCTCCGGCGGCCCTTCGGTAGTAGTCCAGGGAACCTGTTTCCCCTGCCAGGAGAAGCTTAACTCCTGGGGCAGCATGATGGGATTGGCAAAGGGCACGCAGCGGTGGCCGGGGATCAAAATGCCGTTCAGCAACTCCAGCCTTGTAGGGCTGATGACAAAAACCGCCGGTTCAAAACAACCCCGCCGGGAAATCCAGCGTTCCGGCCCCAAACTAAAGGCCATATTGCGGGAATTGATAAAAGAAGCTGTCTCAATCCCCAGCCGCCCGGACCTTTTCGGGTCCACCATCCTGAGATAGGCCAGCACATCCCCCAGAGTAAACGGGTCTGTAACATTTTCGAGAAATTCGTAGAGGGCATCTTCCTGGCTGATAGTCATTATAAAGACTAATATAACA
Source organism: Spirochaetia bacterium (assembly GCA_025997615.1). Lineage (GTDB taxonomy): Bacteria > Spirochaetota > Spirochaetia > Treponematales > Breznakiellaceae > BNUV01. Next base: position 6,415 of record BNUV01000096.1, on the reverse strand, counting down.
GGGAGAGGGCTAATAAACAATGTATTTCTTTGCACTTTTTACCTGAAAACCAGGTTATTTTACCCTAATTCTTTGTATTACAAGGAATTAGGTGTTTTTGACTCAAATATTCCCACGAAAAATAAAACATGACTTCCCGGAATTTTCATAGATTTCGGACTTTCGGTCACATCCACCACGACGTATTCTAATATGAGTATTTTATTCTATACTCATACACGCTTCCGGTTCCCCAACTACCTATATATAAGGTATTTCCATGTATCAGTAACGCAACACAACCACTTATGCCATCAACTACAATTTTCGTTGAGCCGTTTGGTAAAAGGAGCCGCACACATCCATCTCCATTATCAGTAGCAAAAATTTCATTCTGCGGGCTAATGTCGATACCGACTCCCGGCCTTCCAAAATCATTGGAAAAAGGTCTAACTGTTCCGTCAGCAAATACTTTGATAATGCTGCCTCCGTAGTTCGTGACATAAAGATTACCCTCTAAGTCCTCAACTACTCCAACAGGCGTTCTCATGCCCTTCGCAACCAATTCAACTCCGCCTGAAGCGTTCACTTTGACAATTTCGTTGCTGCTTCGGTTGGCTACCAGCAATTCGCCGTTTTTATTGAAGGATATTCCTGTAGGGGTATGCAACCCTTTTGCGAAAACAACTTTGTTTTTATTTTGCGCAATACGGTAAATCACATTTTGTGAATAATCAGCAGCGTACAAATTACCGTCATTGTCAAAAGCGAGTCCTGCCGGAGACCCCATGTTATCAGCGAAAATAGTATGATTACCCCTTGTATCGAGTTTCGAGATGCTGCCTCCGCTCCAGTTTGAAACATACAAATTCCCCTCACGATCTACCGCAATTCCGGTGGGAGAATGAAAACCTGTATACGTTTTCTCCAATACCCACTCAGCCGTTTTTCCCTGTGCGTTGCCTTGTCCAAGACTTAAAAAAACCAAAAGAACAACATTAAGCATTAGTTTTAACATGCTATTCTCCCTCCTTTATTTCTCTCTCCGCAAATACATTTTTTGCAACATTGACGGCATTAAGCACCTTTGGAAAACCGGTATAGGGTATACATTGAATAAACGTTTCAATCACTTTTTCTGGTGTTATACCCACATTCAATGATCCGTTAATGTGAACCGCTAATTGCGGCTCACAAGCTCCTGCCGTCAACAAACTGGTAATGGTTATAAGCTCTCTTTCCTGTAAAGAAAGCCCCGTTCGGCAGTAAATGTCCCCAAAGGCAAATTCAATGATATATTTGCCCAAATCCGGCGCTATTGTTTCCAATGAATCAATAACACTTTGCCCCGCACTGCCGTCTACCTCGTTCAGCCTGTCTGTCCCTTTCTGAAAGCGTGTGTTTTCCATTGGAAAACCTCCTTGATAAAGCTTGTATTTAGAAGATACGACCTAGAGTGAACCCGAGGTCAAGCATTTTCTGAAAAAAAATTGAGTTTTTTACAAATTTTTTACCTGAAACCTTCTCTTGAAACAATTTTTTTCATGCTCTATAATCCAGAGTATGGAATATTCGATTGGGGAATTTTCACGGCTTACGTGTTTAGGTATACATACATTGCGATATTATGAACAGGAAAATTTGATTCTGCCTAATCGTAAATCCAATGGGCACCGGTGTTATTCTGAAAATGATGTTACCTGGATACAATTTATAAAACGCTTAAAAGACACAAAAATGCCTATTAAAGAAATTCAAAAATATGCTAAATTAAGGGCTTCAGGCGATCCGACCATGCCTCTCCGTATGGAAATGCTCATAAAACACAGGGGCATTCTTAAAAATGAAATTGAAAAATTACAAGAACATCTTAACAAGTTAGATAATAAAATTGAATTTTATAAAGCAGAAATCAATAAAATATAAACCATATTATTTGTTCCTATTTATGGTTTTTTGAGGCCCATCCAACATTTTTCATAAATTTTTTCAAAAAAACAAAAAAAACACAAAAACCTCTTGACAACTGTTTCAGGTTACCGTATATTTATTAGGAATGAACGTTCATTCCTATATTTTTAACTTTGGAGGACTTTATGGGTATTATTGCAATCGTTTTGGGGATTATCGGAACCCTTCCAATAATCCGGTGTGCCGTCCTGGTGTTGGGCCTGTTATCCGTATTGGGGCTAATAGGCAGTGCCCCGGCTTTTTTTGTAGGAGGGTGAAATATGCCTATCCAGTCAAGTAAACGGGACGACCTCTTGAACGCCGCCCTTAAACTCATTGCCGGTCAGGGATTCCATGCCGCCCCCATGTCGCAAATTGCCGAAGAAGCCAATATCGGCGTGGGAACGATTTACCGCTATTTCAAAAATAAGGACGAGCTGATTAACGGTCTCTACCTTGAAATCCGTAAGCGCATGGCCGAGGCAATCGGCAAAGGCCAGGACGAAACCGCACCTGTAAAAACGCAATTCCTTAAGTCTTTGCAAAATCTTATCCGCTATTTGATTGAAAAGCCTGAGGAAATACAGTTTACCCAACAATACGAAAATTCTCCGTTCATTACCGATGAGACAAAGGCGGAAATCGAAAAAACAGCGTCCCCTATTTCGGATTTACTTACCCGCGCTCAAAAAGAAAAACTGTTAAAGCCCTTACCTTTTCCGGTACTTATGGCGATGTTTTCAGGCGCGTCAATGGGACTGCTAAAAGCATATCTGCAAAAAAAATCGTCTTCCGCAAAAATGAACGAAGCGATTGAGGCAATCTGGGATATGCTTATCGCCAAAAATACAGAAGGAGTAGTGTGTTGCTAGCAACACTTCCGATTATCGTGTCGGTATAACCGACTTTTTATAGGAGTAAAACAATGAAAAAGCGTTTAGTTGTGGGCGTATTTCTTTTGGCGGCTTCCCTTTCATTTGCACAAATGAAAGGCAATGTGGAACTTTACGGCGGCGCAATACTGTTTGATGAAACCAGCGGAATGAATGGCCCTGAAACCGTTTATAAATCGACTTCCGTTTCGGCGGGTATTTCCGGCGGTGTTTATTTTAATGACACCATTGGCCTTAAAGCCTATTTGGATTTTCTCATTCCGTTGGCCTTTACCGCTGACCCTGACGGAGGAACTGCGATAACACGGAACGACTACGATTTCCTTTTGGGAATGGATGAATTTTTCGGCGTAGTTTTTAACGTAGTCAAAACCGAACGCCTTACCGTTCCGATCATGGCGGGATTTCACGGCAAACTGTTCTTTTCCACTATTTCAGATTATTTTACCAGAGCGATAAACAGCGGTATTGGTCTTGGAATTGGCGCAGAATATGCCTTTAGCAGCAACTGGTATATTCTGGCGCGGGCAAACGGCTCATTCGATTTCCTGGGATTTTCGATAATGACACCACCGGAAGGCGGCCCGAAATTCGACATGGCGTTAATACGCACATGGGGATTAACGCCTCATCTTGGCATCGGCTTTAGGTTTTAAGGAGGAATTTATGAAAAACAATACTACAAAATTTTCTAAAATGGGCACTGTGCTTTTGCTCATCGGTATTCTTGGTATTCTAAACGCCATTGGCGATACAGTTACCTTGATACTGGCAATAACCCAATCATTTGAAGGGAACTTCTTTTCTTTCTTCTTTCGTGTCTTTGCCGATAAACAATTATTCTTTATTGTCATGCCGCTGACATTACTTTGCAATATTTTGTTTTTGATGTTTATGTTTGGGCGCAAATTGTTTTTGTTTCAGGTGTTTTTCTTTGCTTCCTGCATTATTGCACTTGTTCATTTGCTGGTCAATTTGTTTGTCTTATACCCACTTACCATTTTTGATATTATGGTAAATGCGAATATAAGCCCCTTAATTACCGGCGTTATTGTTCCTATGCTTGGATTATTAAAGGCAACATATCCGATGTTTTTAGTAACAGGCATCCTTGCTTCATTGTGTTTTTTGATTGTTTGTTTTATATACTTCAAACGTTCAAAACGTATTGCAGCCTATTTTTTGTTCAAATAATACAACGTTTTTGCGGTTGCGATAAAGGAAACCTGGAACGTTTTACGTTCCTTGGGTTTCCAGTAACCGCAAAGGACTTTAGTCCGCAATGTGCCGGAGAAAAAACGCACAAAGGCGCTACTGCGCCGACTGGGGTTTTTCGTAGGCCAAGCCGCTACTGCGGCGTCAGACCTTTGGTCTGCGCGTATAGCGTATGTTGAGACTATCGGAAAACCCTTTCATGCAAAATTTCGCCCTCATTTCATGCCCTAAAACTACTGTAAAACACTCATTTAGAGGCATATTTTTTATGTAAAATGACTTTTCCGACAGCCTCGTTATGTGCAGTACGGGCGTACTCCATTATTATTTTTATAATTATTTTATATTATGTTCCTTTTTTTATATATTTATCCCCTGAATGCAATAGCATCAAGTTGAAACAAAAGTCCATCCTGTCCACCAGTATGAGCAAACTCCGTCTGTATTGACTTTCGTGCGGGATATTTTCCGTTAAATCTTTCCTTGAATATTTTTTCCATTGCCGGAATATTCCACACATCCCTGAACAGACAATCTAATTTTACAACTGATTCCAATGTTAAACCGATTGATTTCAGCCTGTTTTCCAAATGATCCATTGCACCATTAATCTGATTTTCAATAGACTGGCCAATATTACCCACACAATAACTCATAAAAACAAAATTACCGGCCTCAACAATTCCAGAATGTGCCCAGCCTTCATTTACATCACTTCTTTTTATACCTTCCATTATTTTCCTCCAACAGTTTTAGTATCAGTTATTTATTGTATAACATCATTCTAAAATATTGTCAAGTTTGCAGTTGCGATAAAGGAAACCGTAGGTTTCCAGCAACTGCAAAAATGTGCCGGAGAAAAAACGCACAAAGGGCATAAGCCCGACTGCGTTTTTTCGTAGGCCAAGCCGCTACTGCGGCGCAGCGTATAGCGTATGTTATGTGCAATGGGGGCTAAAATTTGTTGAAAATTTTGTGAAAAATCATAAAGCCAGTTGACAAATGCATAAGAAAATGGTATAAAGTATGTAATGGACTTTTGGATAAATAGAAATGGGAAAACAGTTGAATAAATTAATAGCTCCTGTTATTGTGGTAATATGTATTGTGGCATATTACATAGTAATAGGAACAATTTTAATAAAAATTAATATTCCCATTATATTTAAAATAATGGGTTTAATTGTGTCAGTAGTAATAATTATAATTTTAGTTATTGCTTTTGTTGAAAGAATCAAAGAGATAAGGAGTGGAGAAGAAGATGATATTGGTAAATACTGATTATATTTCTGGGAAAGAACTGGAAACACTTTGTCTTGTGAAAGGGAGTACAATTCAATCAAAAAACCTTGGTAAAGATATACTCCAGGCGTTGAAATCATTAATTGGCGGTGAATTAAAAGCCTATAATGAAATGATGGATGAGGCAAGGGCATTGGCGACCAAAAGAATGGTTCTGGAAGCAGAAAAACTTGGATCCGACGGAATTGTAAACATAAGGTATGCGTCGTCGGCGATTATGCAAAACGCGGCAGAAGTAATAGCATATGGTACAGCCGTAAAATTTAAATAATGGGGTGCGCCTTTGGCGCAAAATTATAAACATAAAAACTGTAAAAATTATGTTTACAAAATAATGGAGGCGAAGCGTATAGCGCATATTTATGCGACGTCCCCGTATTCTATTTATTTTTTGTTTTTACTCTTTCAATATAATCCATTAATGCCTCTCTTGTTGTTAACCAGTTGCGTTTAATTTTTAAGGATTTTAAAAGGCCTGTTCTTGACAAATATGATAAATATTCTATACTATATTCACATAATTCTGATGCCTGCCTTAAGCTTATATACCCATATTTATCATCCGAATCAGGGGCAGAATCTGCCCTTGCAAGCGTTGCCCTTTGACTTTTAAATGCATTTAAATAAATTAATAATGAACGTTCCACGGAGCGTCCTATAAAGATGAACGGCACCGAGAGGACCAGTAGGTCCTTTTATCATAACATTGGCATTTCTATAATGCCCCGAACCTACTGCGTTCGCAACATCCATATCGCTGATATTTTTTAATATTATTTTGTGAATTTCTAAAATAATATCTTCATCCAATTCCTGCCTTTTTTTAATAAAATCATATAAAAATTTTATTCCATCTTTATGGTTGAGTGCCTCAAAATGTTCTTTTAATGATTTATTCCCGATAGTCATTCCTCTGTTAATAACCAATTCAGTTTCTTGAAAAGTTAAAGTATTACCCTCAATTGCATTTGAGTAAATTTGCGTCAATACTATCGAACATATCGGATCCCATGATTTCTATCATAAAAATTTGCCGCTTGATAAAAATTCGTCCAGCGCTTTTCGCATGCCCGCGG
>BNUV01000095.1 GCA_025997615.1 Spirochaetia bacterium | reverse complement strand
AGCCCCATAGCCGTCCGAACTTCGAGAATACGCTGATTAACCACGTTGTTGACACTCTTTTTTGCCAAAGGAACCTCCCATAATCCAGTATAGCCGAAAATTCTTACCCTCTCAAGCTATTTTCTATTGACAAAAGGTTTCATATTAAGATAATATGGTAAAATATGGAACAATCGACAGCCCGGAAAGACCGGATTATCGAATTGATTTGTATTAACTGCGGGGTCAATGAAAAGTGGATGCGGGAAGGGACGGGGAAGATGTTCAAGGAAAAACAAAATCCCCGGCGGGACCGGGTTATGCGTAATTTTGACGCTCTTGACGATTACTTACAGGAATATGTTATCAAGCAGCTTGATATTCTGCTTGAGGCGCAAGAACAGAATAAAGCGAAAAAATAAATACTTTTTCAATACTCCTTTGCCAGTTCTTCTAACAGGGGGCCGATGTCTGCCTGAATGATGGCGGCTTTGTCTGAATTGGCGAGCAGGGAGAGGTTATCGGTTTTAAGGTTTATCCGTACAAGAAAGGTATTGTTCCGCTGGAGGGTTAGGTGTTCAAAGGGGTAGCGGATTATGCCGGGGGTGTTTATACCTACGCCTAATTCCAATAACAGGATGTTTTTTCCCTTGTGGGCGTTTATCAGTTCTATAAGTTTTTGATACTGCTCTATCCAGGGTTTTTCTACAAAGGTGTTGTCTCGCCGTATATTGGGTATTAGCGGGTTTCCGCAATTCGGGCAGCGGGGTATATGTTCGGGTTTTATCGCAAAATCATGAGGGCCGATGGAAGCAAGCAATTTTTGTATCATCTGGTTATTGGGGTAGAGTTCATCGGTACAGGGTTTTGAACATTGAAAGAAGGCAAGGTCGCCCTGGGGGGTGCAGATTTTTTCGGGAGGAAAGCCCGCTTTTTGAAATTGGCCGTCTGTGTTGGTGGTGAGAATGAAATAGTTTTTGTCCCTGATGATGCGGTGTAAATCAAGGTAGGGCTTGCCGGGGGGATAGTTCTGTATGGTGGAAATGAGTCGTGTCCAGTATGCGTATTGTTCCTCCGGTGTGGGGAATGGGTAAAAATCGGCTTCGTTGATTGTCCGTAGGCCGTAATGTTCTCGGTAGCCGGGGAAGGTGGCGGTGAAAAAATTTGCGTCATCATAGCGCAGTTCTGCGGCGGTTGAGAGGCCGGAGCCTGCGCCGATGATGATTGTGTCCACTTCCTTGAGGGCGGTTTTGAGTATGGCTTTCTTTTGGGTTAAAGTGGAAAAGATAGGCGACATTGTTTTTATTTATGTCCTATACAGTAATTTTTTGTTTCCCCTGCGGCATTCTTCAATTGCAGTCGGTGTTGGCAGGGCGGGGATAGCGCCTTTTTTGGTGGTGGTAAGACTTCCTGCGGCGTTGGCAAAATCAATGATGTCAATAAGCTCAGTGCGGGAAATGGATTTCAGGGCATCGGGGCTCTTGTCCCGAAGGCGGTAGTGGACAGCACCCAGGAAAGAGTCTCCTGCGCCGGTGGTGTCTATGGTTTTAACATCGTAGGCAGGAACCGCACCGCTGCCTGAGCCGCAGAGAAAATAAGAACCCCGGGGACCGAGCGAAACCAGCACAATGGACGTTCCTTTTTTCGCAAGGAGGGCGGCGCCTTTTTCAACATCTGTTTCCCCGGTAAGAAGAAGCATTTCCTCTTCTGAAACCTTCAATATATCGGCATCCGGTATCAGGGTGCTGATTTCGTTTTTTGCTGTATTCGCGTCAGGCCACAAAAAGGCGCGGTAATTGGGATCGTAGCTTATGATTTTTCCTTTTGCCCGTGCGTAGCGGACAGCCTCGTGTACCGTATCGCGGCAGGGATGGCCGCTCAAAGAAACTGATCCAAAGTGAAATATCTTTGAATCATCAATGAGGGTTTTGTTTACTTCACTCCAGGCAAGCATCAGGTCCGCGCCATCACGGCGATAAAAACTGAAAGAACGGTCTCCGCTTTCTGAAATATGGACAAAAGCCAAAGTAGTAAGGCAGGTGGGATCTTTCAGGAGACCGGTAGTATTGATGAGCGCGCACTGGAGAGATTTTTCCAGAAAATGGCCAAAGTCGTCATTTCCCACTTTGCCGATAAATGCGGTATGAGCGCCCAGTTTGGCGTTCATTGCCAGCACATTCGCCGGCGCTCCTCCGGGGTTTCTGGCAAACAGGGCAATGCCCTGATCGCTGAATCCCGAAGGTGTAAAGTCTACCAGTAATTCTCCCAACGCGCAAACATCGTACATGGCTTTCTCCTTAGATTAGCCGGCGGATTCCCGATCAAGAAACGTTACCGGAAGAACCGTTTTTGATGGAACCGGCTCACCGTCTATCAAACGGACAAGGTATTCCAGCGCATAACGGCTGATTGCCTCTATAGGCTGCCTGATACTGGTAAGGGTCGGACTGAACAGGCTGACGGGCAAGATACCGTCAAAGCCGATAACTTTAAGGTCATCGGGTACACGCCGTCCGGCCTTTACCGCGAGGCTTATAATGGCGGCGGCTGTGATATCGCTGGTGGTAAATACCCCATCACATTCGGGATGGTCCTCAAATATATGCGGAAACTCTGTTATGTTGTCAAAATCAACGAGGGATTTATCCGGCAACTCGTAACAGTGAAATACGGCCCCCGCCTCTTTGCATACCGCAATAAATGCGTCAGTGCGTTTATTTGAAAGCATGGGGACCGAAAGACTGCCTGAAATGTGGACTATGTTCCGGCATCCTTTGGATATTAAATGCCGGGCCGCCAGTTCCCCGCCCTGATAATTATCGCAGCACACATAAGGAATATCGGGCGACAGTTCCCGATCAAGACTGATAACCGGCAGGTGCAGGTCAGCGTAATTCGCCGTATCCATGACATGGCTTCCCATGATGATGCCGTCAACCTGACTGCGTCTGAGCATTTTGATATAATCCCGCTCTTTTTCGCTTTCATGCAGGGAATTACACAGCAAAACTTTGTAGCCGCTTTGATACGCAAATTTTTCCACATAACGGGCAACCGCCCCGAAAAAGGGATGGGCCACTGACGGCACGATAAGCCCGATGATCCATGACCTTCGGTTTTGCAGGGAACGGGCCAGATCGTTAGGGTGATAATCAAGTTCCTCCATTGCGGAAGCGACTTTCTGTTTGACTTCATCGCTCAAGTAGCCGCGGTTATTAAAAACCCGTGAAACGGTCGCTATAGAAACGCCGGCTTTTCCGGCTACATCTTTAATAGTAGGCATACTCATTCTCCCTGCCGCACATAATTTACATTATAACACGGCGAATGGAAACATGTATCTTCGCCGCCCTGCCGGATACGCTTATTCCTTCCGATTCGCTCAGTGTGGGGTATAGCCGTCCGGTAATTGCTTCTTTTCCGTTAATAAATATTTCAATAACCGAGTGATCCAGAAATATCTGCAGATCAAGTTCTCCGGTATTTCCGCTTGTTGTCCCCCGCTGGAAATCCTTCATGGGTTCACCGGCAAGGGTGGACAGGCCCTTCTCCAGCGTAACAGTGCCGGTAGCTGCACAATAACGCACACTGCTTCGTTCCCTGCCGCAGGGCGACTGATACACATTTATGGAAAAATCGTCACCGGGAGCACATCCTGCCTTGACATGAATCTCCAGTTCCCTGCCCCTGGTTTTGAATTTCCGTTCACTGCCGCAAAGGGAAAAACTGTCCTGTTCCAGCGGCGCGGAAAGAATGGTTTCCAATTCCTCAGGCGGTTCCTGCCGCAGCTTACCGGCAGCATCAAGGGAAAGTTTGCGGGGCAGGGACAAAGCCCCTGAGTAGCCTGAAACAGGGTAGCCGTTCCGCGCCGCTTCGGTGATCCAGCCCCAGGCGATGTAACGCCCGGCGGGATCGTTCATCAGCGTGTTGGGTGCGTAAAAACCATTGCGCCCTGAATAATCGAGGATTCCTGAATGTTCCGCCTCAAAGCGTCCTTCGCCATTGATGCGGCCCGAATGCCAGACCACATCAGAGCCGGGAGAATACAAAAGCAATCCCCCCTTGCCGGAAGACGGGCCATCAAGAGGAAGATAATTCGGACATTCAAGAAAGGGAAAATCGCGGTTTTCAAAAAGAGTCCCGGCATAGTGCCAATTAAGAAGATCCGGCGAACGGTAGCGGGTAATGCAACCGTACCCATTGCGGCTTCCGCCAAGGATACAATACCATTCCCCTTTTTCTTTCCAGACAAAGGGGTCCCGCCATTCAAGAACCGCTTCCCGGTGTATGGTATTGTCCAGTATCCGCGTTTTTTGCCAGCTTTGCATCCTGTCCCTGCTCCGGGCCAAATACTGAACCGCGCCGCTGCGGGCATTTCGATCCCCTTCACCAACACTGGTGTAGAGAATCACCGGCGTATCGCCGTCCAGAACGGCGCACCCTGAAAAACAGTGGCTTTCCCCCAGTTCCGGCGAAGGCGCGAGGGCAATGGGCAAATGTTCCCAATGGAAAAGATCCCGGCTACGGGCGTGTCCCCAGTGTATATTTCCCCAGGTATCCCCGGCGGGATTGTGCTGGTAAAAAATGTGATAATATCCGTCATAAAACAGCGGCCCGTTGGGGTCGTTCATCCAGCCGGAGGGCGGTGTAAAATGGTATACCGGACGGTAAAATTCTGACAAATCGCACATAGTTTACTCCTTCAACATTCTAACAGCAACGCTTCCAGAGGCGAGAGCAAACAGTACCCGCCTATAGCCTCACCCGCCGGACGGTAGTTTCCCAGCCACAACTTGCCCCCGGGAATATCAAGCTCCTGTTCCTGATCGCAAAAATTACATATAACCAGAGACCCTTCGCCCTTCCATGAACGCTCATAGGCGAAGATGTTCTTGTTTTCGGTAAAGCGGGGAATAAATTCACCGTACATAAAAAGATCCGCGTGTTCCTTTCGCAGCCGTATCATCTGCCGGTAAAAATTCAGGACAGACCAGCTTTGTTTTTGCTGACTCCCTGCGTTAAGAATTTCGTAATCGGGATGAACCGGCAGCCATGGACTCCCGGTGCTGAAACCTGCGTTAGCTGAAATATCCCAGGGCATGGGAATACGGGCATTGTCCCTGGAACGGTACGCGGCCAGTTCCAGCGCCTCTTTTTCGGACAGCCCTTCCCGCAGCATCCGGCTGTACTGATCATGGGCGGAAATATCGTTAAACTCATGTATATTTTTCCAGGGATAATTGGTCATGCCCAATTCCTGCCCCTGATAGATAAAGGGAACGCCCCGAAGAAAAAAATAGAGCATACTCAGCAGGGTTTTTCCCTCAAAGGTCTGTTCCCCGGTATCAAGATATTTATCGGGGCTCCGGTTCTGATCGTGATTTTCAAGGTAGGGAGCGCCGTAACCGTGCTGCGGTAAATCAAGCTGGCTTTTGAAGATACGATCCCGCAGTTCCCGGCGGGTAAAGTAATACCGTTTGTTGTAGGAAAAACCGGCCTCAATGTCAATGTCGGTATAGGAAAAATCAAAAATCGTGGAGAAAAAACCCCGCTTTCCGATAAAGGATTCCAGTTTTTCAGGCTTTACCCCAGCCGCCTCCGCCACGGTAAAACATTTTCCCGGTTCAAACACTTCGTCCCGCAGTTCCCCCAGAAAATCCTCAATACCCGGATAAGCCAGGCACGACGGCAGATTGGATGCCAGTCCATCGGGGCCATCCACCGGCAAATCCGTAAACAGGGGATCTTTTTTGATGTTGCAGATGGCGTCAATCCTGAACCCCGCCGCGCCTTTGTCTATCCACCAGCGGATCATGTCGTATAACTCACGGCGTAGCCGGGGATTCTCCCAGTTAAGATCGGGCTGTTCCTTTGCGAAAAGATGAAGATACCAGTAACCGGATTTTCCCACAGGCTCCCAGCAGGATCCGCCAAAATAGGAACGCCAGTTATTGGGAGGCCCGTCTCCCCACCCCTGCCGGAAATAATAATAATCCCGATACGGATTTTGTGTATCCCCCGCAAGTACTGCTTTGACTGCGTTTTTAAACCATTCATGCTGATCCGAGCTGTGGTTGAGCACCAGATCCATCAGTACTTTTATTCCCCGCTTGCCTGCCTCCGCAAAAAGCCGTTCCATATCGCCAAGGGTTCCGAATTCAGGATTGATGTCCCGGTAATCGGAAATATCATAACCGTTATCGACCATGGGCGATGTGTAGACCGGGCAGAGCCAGATGACATTGACCCCCAGGTCCGCCAGATAATCGAGCTTTTCGATAATACCGGGAATATCCCCAATACCATCACCGTTGGAATCCTTAAAGCTGCGGGGATATATCTGATATACTACTGCGTCATGCCACCATTTTTCGTCAATCATAGGAACCTCCATTCCAGCCTCCATATTACGCGCTATTTTCCGGAACCTGCCATCACACCGCTTATGATCTGCCTCTGCAAAAGCAGGTACAGGATCAGAATAGGAAGAATACTCATCACCAGCGCCGCCATGCCCAGGCCGAATTCGGAAGTGTAATTTCCAAAAAAATAAAATGTTGAAAGTGGCAAAGTGCGCTGATTCTCGTTGGTAAGTACCAGCGAGGGAAGCAGATAGTCATTCCAAATCCAGAGGAGGTCGAGGATGACGATTGTAGAAGTTATTGGCTTTAGATTGGGAAAAACTATTTTCCAAAACGTAGCCAAATGGCCGCAGCCGTCCAGCAGCGCCGCTTCCTCAAGCTCGATAGGAATATTCTTGATAAAACCGTGATACATAAAGGTTGCCATTGCCATACCGAAACCCAGGTAGAAAAACAAAAGGGAACCGGAACTGTTCAAGATGCCAATTTTGCCGTAAATGCTCACCAGGGGAATCATCAGGGTTTGGAAGGGAATGATCATGGAAGATGTCAACAATAAAAAAACTACCTTGTTTAGTTTCCATTTCCAGCGCACCAGAAGATAGGCAAGCATGGAAGAAAAAACCACGATGAGCAGCAGGGAAAAGACAGTGATTATTATTGAGTTTTTTATGGCATTGCCATAGTGCATAACAGTAAAAGCTTTTTTGTAATTTTCAAACCCGATAAAGCCGGAAAATTCCAGTGGATTTTTAAGAATGTTGAGCCTTCCCTTGAACGAATTGAGGAGTATCATGAGAAAGGGAAATGTCATTACCAGGAGTATGAACACGCAAAGTACGAAGGATGCAGCGCCCTTAATTTTTTTCATCGGTATTTTCATAAGGCTTCGATCTCCCTCTTTTTCAACAGCACCACTTGCAGCAGCGCAAGGGCGGCCACAATAGCGAAAAACAGAATCGCCTTTGCCTGCCCCGGCCCGTAATTCCTCAGCTTGAAGGCATCGTTGTAAATATGCATTGCCGCCAGCTCGGTTGAATTATACGGACCGCCATGGGTCAGGGACAAGTTTGTGTCAAAGGTCATAAAAGCTTTTTGCAGGGTAAGAAACAGGCTGATGGTAATTGAGGGAATTATCATCGGTATTTTTATCTTAAGCAGGATTCGCCAGCCGGTCGCGCCGTCAATGGAAGCCGCTTCTATCACCGACTGGGGAATGCCGATAAGCCCGGCGATGTAGATAAGCATCATATAACCTGACATCTGCCAGACCGCCACAACAATAAGCGCCCAGAGGGCCTTTTGCGAATCCCCTATCCATGATTCCGTAAAAAGGCCGATGTTAAGCGCCCTGCCCAGATAGACAAAAACCCTGGAAAAGATGAAAAGCCAGATGAAGCCCAGGATAACGCCGCCGATGAGGTTAGGTGTAAAGAAGGCCGCCCGGAATCCATTCTGACCTTTCACTCCGCTCACCACCAGCAGCGCCAGGCCCAGGGCTATCACATTGGTCAAAACCAATACCCAGACCGTATACCTGAAGGTGATCCCCATGGATGTCCAGAACTGGAGATCCGTAAAGGCCTGAATATAATTTTTCAAACCCAAAAATTCGATGTGGCTCTGGGTCCCGCTCCAGTTGGTGAAGGTCACAAAAAGGCCGAAGATAAACGGAATGAGCACCACAAAAGTAAAGGCCGCAAGCGGTATGAAACCAAAGGACAGAAAAATACCAATGCGTTTTCTTAAGCGCCTTTCCTCATACATAAAAACCTCCCGGCGGTTTACCGCGCTGATTTCCAGTAGTTTTCGAAGGCCTCCGCAAGACTGCGGCGGTCAATCTTTTTATCAATATAACGCTGCATGAAAGCTCCCATGGCCTGGAAACCACCGGCGGGATAGTAGGTGTTCATCCACTCCAAAGTATTTTCTGCGGAAAGGAATTCCATCATCTGTTTGCTCATGGCGTCAGCCGGTTCAATGGTAAAGCCTTGATAAGCGGGAATAAGGTTAAGTTGGTTCACATAGTAATCCTGTCCTTCTGGCGTCTCAATGAACCATGAGAGGAAGTCCAGGGCCGCCTTCTGCTGCTCATCGCTGTTTGCCGATTTATCAACGCACCAGTAGCTGGGAACACCGACGGCGATCCTGCCGTTTCCGAAATCGGCGGGATTGTTGCTCACCGGTACCGGTATAAAGCGGTAATCTTCCCCGGCGATATCCGCCAACTGCGGATAGGCCCAGTTACCCATAAACCACGCCGCCGCAGTTCCGTCCGCCAGTTCCACCATACCGTCTTCATACACCGGCGACATGGGAGAAGCGGAATGAATGTTATACGCCATCAGAATATCCAGTGTATCAACCCAGCCGTTAAACACCGGATTGTCAGCGAGCCGCGCCGCGCCGGAGCGGAGGTCCTTAACAAACTGATGCCTCGCCTCCCGGTTATCGCTCTGCGCCGCATATACCGTATTGGAAAGATGGGCGCCCAGGGACCAATCCATGGGAGAAAGGGTGAAAGCTCCGGCCCCCTTGCTTTTAAGGCTCTCAAAGAACTGCTTCAATTCATTTTGGGTTTTAAGTTGCGAAGGATCAAAATCGCCCAGCGCCTTCCGCACTGCCGCCGGATTATAAATGATCCCAAAAGCCTCGACCGTGACAGGAACACCAAAAGCCCTGCCATTGACGGTGACAAAATCCAGGGTACCCTCATTCGCTTTTTTTCCAAAGGAAGTATCGGTTAAATCGAGAAATTTATCCTTGAATTCACCAAACTCCTGTCCCACCATGAGGATAGTGGGGGCGTTCCCGGATGCGTAGAGGGTGGTCATCTTCTCGTAAGCGTCCTGACCGGCCAGAGGGATCATGGTGATATTGACGCCGGTCTTCTTGCCGTAATCGGCGAGCATTTTTTCAAAAGACCCGGCAACTTCAGGTTTTCCCATCAGGATAGTGATGGAAAGACCGCCGCCCTTTGTGCCGGAGGGCTTGGAGCAGGCGCCGAAAAGACTGGCTGCCAGAAGGCCGACAGTCAAAACAAGAAAAATCGGTGTTTTTGACATGGAAAAGAGAACGTTTTTCATAAAAATCTCCTTAAAATGATATGATGAAATAAAATCACCTAAATCCATAGTAATACAAAGTCAAATATATGTCAATCGTTTACATACAAATTTTTTACTTTTTTCTAAAAAAATCAATACTTTTATATTTTTATTCCATAAAATATGCCATATTTAATGATAGAATTTATCATTTTTGGGATGCTAACAGCCAAAAGTATAAAAACGATTGATATATCAATGCTAAATTCCCAAACTTGACACCGTCATCAAAAGGGTATGATTGATCTAGTAGTTAGAGTTTGCTCTAACTCTATTGGTTTTTTTGTATTTAGAAGGTTTCAAAGCTATGGAATATAAAATTATAGAAACCTTGCCTTGAGGGGTATGGCGCAGGGCAAAAGCATTTACTTTCTTAGGCCATGTTTGGTAACTTTATATGAAAGAAATTCGGGCTTCACCGTGTTTATTCTGGCATCATTTACGAAATGCGCCGTATAATTAAGCCATAAATTGGTAC
>BNUV01000094.1 GCA_025997615.1 Spirochaetia bacterium | reverse complement strand
GGCCTATCAAAATGAGGCCGGAAATACCGGCGACGCCGAAACCGGGCAGGAGAAAAATCTCCACCGCCAAAAGCCCCAGACCCAAAATAAAGAGGATCATTTCCAGTGAACCAACCCGGCCCAAAAGGGCGCTGGAACCAAAAACTGCCAGAAAACAAATGCCCCCCACCACCCCCGGAATGCCGAAGCCCGGTGTATTGATCTCGAAAAAAATCAGCACCAGTCCCAAAAGGATCAATACCACCTGTACAACTCCGGTGGTAAAAAACGTTATAACCTGATCGGCGGCGCCGGGATTACTCTCGGTAAATTCCCCCCCGGCGCCCAGGGCCTCAAAGAGCGCCTCCCGTGAATCCGCCAGCCCCCGGGAAAGGCCGTAACGATAAGCTTCTCCGGCGGTCATCGAAAGGAGCTTCCCCCGGGGGCTGATGATCTGCCCCCGCACCGGCGCCGGGACGCCGGAATTTTTTGCATCCTGCTCCTCCCGTTCCAGCTCCGAAAGCGAAAGCGCCACAACTACATCACCAATAAAAACTTCCCAAAGTTCCACGTCGTAATCTACCATGGCCAGGGCGATACCCACCGGATGCCCGTTCCGTTCCGCCAGGGCCGCCATTTGCGACCGCACCGCCGCCACGGTTTTTTCCCCCGTGCCCTCAGTCTGGCCGCCGGCCCCAACCGTCACCGGAGCGGCGGCCCCCATGGAAGTTCCCCGGGCCATATAAATATCCGTACAGGCTATGGCGATGATCGCCCCCCGCGGACCAGCTTACCCCCATGGAATCTTCGCTGTTCTGCACCCAGGCCACGGTCCGGGCATTTTTGATGGAAGTGATAAAAGAAGTGATCTGCAAAGCCGAATCCACCCGGCCCCCAAAGGTATCGATCTCAAAAACAATGTATTCAGCCTTAGCCGCCATCGCCTTTCGGGCCTCCCGCCGCACAAAAGCTACCAGCGAAGGTTCAATATCACCCTTTATGGGGATGATCCACGCTTTCCCGGCAGATGGCGTATCGGCGCTTAACCCTGAAGGCGCATAAAAAAGAGCGGCCAGAAGAACCAACCCAAAAACTAATTTATTCATATACCCAGTCTAACACAATTTACAAAAACAACCATCCCGTTTATACAGGCTGTTTCCGGTACCAGTAGCGGTAGATTTCCTTAAACCCCAGTTTTCCGTACAGATGGAGGGCGATGGGGTTGTTCAACATCACCTGCAGATAGGATTTCCCCATGCATTTTTTTCCGGCCTCCGATAAAATAGTTTTGATAATTTCCTTACCATAACCTTTGCCCCGTTCATCTTCACTGACCACAATGTCAAAAATACCTACAAAGCCCCTGCCCATAACGCCGTAACCGCAGCCGGCTATCGCGCCCTTTGTTTCTTTCGATACGATAATTTTTTCCCCCGCCACATTGTTCAAAATCGCCCTGAATGCAGCAACATCGTCATTTTTTATCTGGTTAAATTTGATAACCGCTTCTATCCACGCATCATCGAAATGATCCTTCACCGTTATGCCGGTAAATTCATTTTTCAATATTTTGATATTATCGCAAACCTGCACCGATGTTTCATGAAATTTTTTGTAATGCAGTCCTTCGAGTTTTTCATCCAGTGTTTTGTATTCATCACAACCAAGGATTTTATAGACCGCCGGTAAATTTTCCCGCCTGAAAATAGTTTCACAGTATTCAATTTTTTCATCCAGTTTGATTTTTGACTGGTACAGGGGATTAACCGAATTGGCCCGGTTTGTGTACCCCTTTGCCAGCCTGATGATCCAGCCGTCGTACACCAGCGTTTTTATCGAAGGCCAGGCATCCAGCGACAATTCTTCTATGGTAAAATCCATGTTACAGCAGCCTCTTGTATATCCAAATGAAAACGTAATTCATGATGGGTTATGGTACGGCCATTGTGATTTGTCTTCAAGCCCCTGTGCGCCCCCTTGCCCCCTCTTTTTTTCTGACGTATGATAAGCCATGCGTGCAGTTGATATTATCATGCGGAAGCGGGCCGGGGCGGAATTGTCCCGGGATGAGCTGGCCTTTCTTGTCGGCGGTTATGTGGCGGGGGAGATCCCTGACTACCAGATTTCCGCCTGGGCCATGGCGGTTTTTTTTCAGGGGATGAGCGCCGGGGAGACGGCGGCATTGACCGATGTGATGCTCCACTCGGGGGCGGTCATCGATCTTGCGGGCATTGCAGGGCCTTTTGTGGATAAACATTCCACCGGCGGTGTGGGCGACAAGACGAGCCTTATCCTCGCGCCCCTTGCCGCCGCTCTGGGCATCCGCGATCCGATGATGTCGGGGCGGGCGCTGGGGCACACCGGGGGAACGCTGGACAAGCTCGAGGCCATTCCCGGCTATCGCACGAATTTATCAATAGAAGAATTTCGCGCAATTATTGCCAAAGTTGGATTTGCCATGACGGGGCAGACAAAAGATATTGTGCCGGCGGACCGGCTGCTCTATGCACTGCGGGATGTAACGGCCACGGTGGAATCCATTCCCCTGATCACCGCCAGCATTCTTTCAAAAAAAGCGGCGGAAGGGGCGGAGGCGTTGGTTTTTGATGTAAAATACGGCTCGGGCGCTTTTATGAAGGACCCGGCTCAGGGTGAAAAATTGGCCCGCTCTCTTGCGGATACCGGAGCCGCCATGGGAAAAAAAATCATCGCCCTTCTTACCGATATGAACGAGCCGCTGGGAAACATGACGGGAAATTTTCTTGAGGTTGAAGAAAGCCTCGATTGTCTTGAGGGAAAAGGGCCGGCGGATCTGATGGACGTGACGCTGGAGCTGGCGGCCCGCATGGCGGTTTTAGGGGGAAAGGCTAAAGATGCGGCGGAAGGGCGGCGGCTCTGCGAAGAAACTTTGGCGGGGGGCAAACCCCGGGAACTGTTTCTTTCCAATGTGGAAAGCCAGGGCGGCGATGTCAAAAAAATGCTGGAGATGCGGGGCCGTTATCGTTCGCCTTTTTCCGCGGAACTGCGGGCCAGAGAGGGCGGTTATATTTCCGCCATCGATGCCTGGGACGTGGGCCATGCGGGAATCGCTCTGGGCATAGGCCGCAGCCGCACGGAAGATGCAGTCAGCCCCACCGCCGGGGTACAGTTTCACCTTAAAAGCGGCGCGCAGGTTAAGGCCGGGGATTTGATCATGACGGTTTGGGGAAAGGATAAGGCCGGACTGGAAACAGCCCTGCCCGCTTTAAACGATGCGATAAAATATGCCGAAACGCCGCCGCCGGAGCGAAAGTTGATCCTCAAGGAAATTATTCCGCAATGAATTGGGAAAAAAAAGATTTTGATCCGCGGATGGTAAAAGATCTGGCGGAAAAATACGGCTGCGATCTTTTGACCGCCTCCATTCTGGTCCGCCGGGGAATTTGCAATGGAGAAGATATACGCTATTTTCTGGAAGATGATCCCCGCCATTTGCGAAACCCCTACCAGATGCCGGGCATGGAAGATGCGGTGGAACGTATTTTAGCGGCAAAAGAGGAAAAGGAAAAAGTTTTGATCTTTGGCGATCGTGATGTGGACGGCATCACCGGCACCGCGCTGCTCTCCGGCGTTTTGGAAAAAATGGGGATGGATATTTCCTGCCGCATTCCCACCGGGGACGATCCCTACGGCCTTTCCATCAAGGCGGTGGATGAATTTGCCGCCAACTACGGAACGCTGATCATCACCGTGGACTGCGGCATTTCCAATCAGGCGGAAACGGCCCATGCCGCTACACTGGGTGTCGATGTAATCATCACGGATCATCACAACCCCCAGGAAGAGCTTCCTGCAGCATTAAGCATAGTCAATCCAAAATTACCCGGCTCAAATTATCCCTTCCGGGATCTTTCAGGATGCGCTGTGGCGTACAAGCTGGCGGCGGCCCTGCGTTTTGCGGAAAAGAGCGAGCTCTACGGCCAGCCTATCTGCCTCCTCAACACCCGGCCGGTGAACGAAGCCTACATCATCGAAATTGCAAAATTGCTCAACCTGACGGTTGTCGATACACTGACCGAAACAATCGTTCCCGGCATGGCAGGGATAACAGACACTCGGCTTCCGGCATTTTTGCAGGGCCAGCAAATTCTTGTTTGGGATGCGCCCTTGCAGAAAAAAACTCTGGCGAAAATTTTTGGCGCCGGTGTGGAAATCAATATGCTGGATATTGCGCCGGAAATAGGCAAAGAAATTCCCCAGGCAGCGAATAAAAGTCTTCTCCGCATAAAAGAGCTTTCACGGATCGCAAAATATTCCGGGGATGAACCGGGAGAGCTGGACGTTTTTATCAACCTGTTTGATTCTTTCGCCCGGAAACGGGAAAAACTTTTTAATGATGATGATACCACGGATCTACAGCTGGCAAGTCTGGGAACCATTGCGGATATTATGCCCCTGCGGGATGAAAATCGCATCATCGTGCGGCAGGGACTGGCGGCGCTTCAGGCAAAACCCCGGCCCGGCCTTTCCAATCTTTTGGCCCGGCTTAACCTGGCAGGACGACGGCTGGGGACCACGGAAATTTCCTGGCACCTAAGCCCCGCCATCAACGCCGCAGGCCGCATGGGCCGTCCCGAAAAAGCCCTTTCACTTTTGATGGAAAAAAAACCCGCAGACCGGGACAGGCTGGCGGATGAGCTTTTGACATTGAACGAAGAACGGAAAAAAATGGGTGCCGACACCTGGGCCCTTGTGGAACCGCAGGCCTTCAAAAATCTTGAAACCTACGGCGGCAAACTGGCCTTTTCATTTGGAAAAGAAATCAACCGGGGCGTTACGGGGATCATGGCGAACCGTTTGGTGGGCCGTTTCAAAGTTCCCGCCCTGGTGATCTCCTTCGGGGAAAAAATCCTCACAGGTTCCGTCCGTTCCGATGGGAATTACGACATACAATCCCTCCTGGAACAATGCGCAGATCTTTTTCTCGATTGGGGCGGCCACGATTTTGCCGGCGGCTTCAGCATGGAAAGCAGCCGCTGGGAAGAATTTCTGGACCGGGTAAAAACAGCGGCCTACACCATGGAAATGGGTGCTGCCGCCGACGAAGAGGCCATCACCATTGACGCCGAGCTCCCCTTAAGTTACATGAACCCGGACATCTTCAAAATTGTCGATCGCCTTGAACCCTACGGCGAAAAAAATGAGGAGCTCAATTTCCTGTGCCGGGGGCTTAAGATCACCGACCTTTCACTCAAGGGCAAGGGCGAAACAAAACACGTCAAACTGGAGCTGGATGCGGGTAAACACAAATGGCCCGCGATGTACTGGCAGGCTGCAGACAAGGTTAAAACAGAATTCGATCTTCACGACACGGTGGATATGGTTTTCACCGTCACCCGGAATTTTTTCAACGGCATGGAAACTCCTCAGCTCATTGTCACGGATCTGAAAAGAGCGGTTAAATAGCATGATTTTTATGCCCGTCCGCAGCATCAGCCGCATCCGGCGTTTTTTATTTTTTTGTTTTTTCCTCTCAGGCCTTTTGCCGGGTATAACGCCATCGCTGTATACCCTGAACGCTCAGAGCATAGAGATAACAAGGCCGGCGGTCATTCCCGAAAATCCCCAGCCCGGCGAACCGGTAACAGTCGCCATTCCGGCGGCCGGCACGGAAGGAACGGCACTTCAGGCGGTGCTGATAAACCCGGACGGCAGGCTGGCAAAGGCGGTGTTTTTCGATTTGGCGGCAGCCCCCGGCGAAACGCCCCTCAAGGCCGCTTTATTGACAGTTCCTTCCACCGCCCGGCCCGGCGCCGCCGCTATCCGCATCGAAGGTGATAAAGGCATCCTGGGGGAGCTGGCCATCACCATAGGCATGAGGAATTTTATCTCCGAAGAAATCGCCCTGGATCAGGCAAACACCGCCATCGTCTCCCAGCCGGATCCCCAAAAAACCGCCGAGGCCGAGCAGCTCTGGGCCATCCTTAACCGCACCGGCACGGAAATCTACGCGTCAGGGCTTTTTGTCCCCCCGGTTACCTCCATCCGGCGGACCAGTTTTTTCGGCGACCGCCGGGTCTTCCGCTATGCCTCGGGCGGAAGTTCCACCTCGATCCACGCCGGTGTTGATTACGGCGTCCCCAAGGGCACCCCCGTCACCGCCTGCGCCGCCGGCAAGGTGGTTTTTGCCAAATTCCGCATAGTCACGGGCAACTCCGTCATTCTGGAACACCTCCCCGGCGTCTATTCCCTCTATTATCATCTGGACAAAATTGAAGCCGCCCCCGGGGATATGGTCAAAACCGGCGCACGCCTCGGCCTCTCGGGCTCCACCGGCCTTTCCACCGGCCCCCATCTCCATTGGGAAATCCGGGTTGCGGGGGAAAATACCGATCCCGATGCTTTTGTCGCCCGGGCGGTCCTTGACAAAGCCGCTCTTTTGAGTAAACTAAATAGCAGCTTGTAAAGCCCTGTAAAATGCTTACCGTTCAGGAAGGGAGGTGATTTTTTTGGCCCACATTATCGTGGACGACAACGAGATACTGGAAAAGGCCATCAAACGGTTCAAACGTATGGTGGAAAAAGAAGGTATCATCCGGGAGTTCAAAAAACGGGAATACTACGAAAAGCCCTCCACCATCCTCAACCGGAAAAAGAAGGCATTCCAGCGCAAACTGATGAAAAAGTCCCGGAAAGGCAGATCCGAATACTAGGATCAAGAGGGGAAGCAATGCGGTCGGCTGGTGTGGCAATGCCGTCTGTTATATACGGCAGCGCATCCGCCGCGGCTCCCCCTCGCTTCAGCCTTGCTCCGGTCATGCCCATTATACCTGTAAAGCTTTTCCTCACCATTGTCTTGTTATATCCCTTTCTCACATCCTGCGCCGCCCTGCCCCCGGCGGCAACCGAAGAATCATCGCCGGCATACGCCGCTATCGAAGATGTCACCCCCCAGTGGCGGCCCTGGAACCATATCTCAGGACCGGACTACTTCAGCGGCAGCATCCAAAGGCCCCGCCTGAAATTCCACGCAATCCGGGTGGACCTGAACGACCCCTCGCTTAAAATCGTCATCAACCACGAGGCGGCGGCGGAAAGCCCAGACGCCATTGCCAGCACCTTCGTCAGCAGCTTTGTCCGCCGTTACAATTGTCTGGCGGGGATCAACACCGCCCCTTTTGATCCCTCCTCCGGCAAGGAAGGGGAGGCCCGTGTGATAAAAGGCATCTCCATCGCCGGGGGCATTCTTTTTTCGCCGCCCCACCCCGCCTACGATGCGCTGGTTTTTTACAAGGACGGCCGGGCGGCCATTGTCAAGCAATCGGAAATTGAAACTTTTGACGCTATTGAAAACGCCGCCGGAGGTTTTTTCAGAGTGTTGGAAAAAGGGGAATTGGCGGCCCGCCTTTTCACCGGCGGATCACCCCAAGAGGGCAGCCTCATAAAAAACACACCCTCCTATCCCCGCAGCGCCGCCGGCCTTTCCCCCGATGGCCGCTGCCTCTATCTCCTGGTCATAGACGGCAGGCAAAAAAGCAGCGTCGGCGCCACCGGGGCGGAAACAGGGCGTCTCCTGAAACAGCTCGGCGCCTCCGAGGGCCTCTACTTTGACGGCGGCGGCTCCACCGCCCTGGCCCTGCGATACCCCGATGGGCAGGTCAAAGTGGTCAACACCCCCGTTCACAATAACATCCCCGGCAGGGAACGCGCAGTGGCATCGTGTCTGGGCATCGCCTTTGCTAATTGAATTTGGTGCCTGTCACCTCACCTTGATTTTTTCCACAAGGACTTTTTCAATGACCTCTTCTACTACCCGCTCTATATCGTTCAGCACCGACTGCCGGAGCCACGTTAAATCTGCTTCAGAAGATACCGGAGCGGAAAATAGCTCATAGGCTTCAATACCCAGGGCTGCCGCTATCCGGTCGATCGTATCAGGGGCCGGAAACTTTCGGCTAATCTCAATCATGGCGATAAAATGGGTGGAAACACCTGCCGTTTCGGCTAATTTTGCCTGCGTCATACCGTGTTTACGGCGAATTTTCCTCATGTTATCGGCCAGAATTTCCCGTAAACTTGCCATTTTTACCTATTATCACCTAAGCAATACTAAGTGCCTTTTAGTGATTGACAAATTGCCATAAACGAAATAATATTGTGTTTTAGGTAATATTCTTGTGGATTTTTATCATTTTTGGGAGAATTCCAGGATATTACAGCGGTTTATGCCCCATGGAGGTGAGATCATGGGGGACGTATAGGGTTAATAGGGGGTATCCACTATGGAAAATACGGGAACAAGAAGTGCCTTTGGTTTTCTTATAATAACTACCCTTGTTTTTCTCTGGCCGCTTCAGGCGCAGGAATCAGACCAGGGGTCTGCAATACCTAACACTCAAGTACAGATCGCCATCTCAAGTCCTTCGTACCCTGTTACATCCGGGGATGTGTATTCTCTAAATTATATGGCCGGTGGGGTACCGGTCAACTACCTTATCACCGTAGACGCTTCCTACAGGATCAGGGTTTCCAATTTGGCGGTTATTGATGTTGCTGGTAAAACCTACCCCGCATTAAAAAGGGAAGCAGAAACAATTGTTTCCAATAACTATCCGTTGAGCGGGGTACAACTGACCATGATCAAGCCCAGTTCTTTTACCGTCTATATAAAAGGTGAAGTGAACAGCGCCGGAGAACGGACAACTTGGGCAATGGGGCGCCTTTCGTCGGTGCTTAACGGCATCCTTTACGGTTATTCCTCCACCCGAAATATCACGGTTACCTCTGCCAATGGACGGGTCAAAACCTATGATCTCTTCAAGGCGCAGCGTTTTGGGGATATGAGCCAGGACCCCTATATGAGGCCCGGGGACGTTATTACCATTAACCATCTTGACCGGAAAGTTACTATTTTTGGTGAGATTGAACGGCCGGGCGCCTATGAACTGTTGCCCGGGGAACAAATGCAGGAATTGATTCATAACTACGCCAATGGCTATACCGCCAGGGCTGATACCGGCAAGGTAGGATTAAGGCGGTACGAGGAGGGCGGCCTGGGTCTGGGTAATATAGTCTACCTGACCCAGGAAGAAATAAATGCCAACCACCCGCTGCAGAATTTTGATATGATATATGTTTTGTCAAAATAATTTTTTCTACCGGTATGGAGGATGTTGAACATGAAACGGATACCGAAGCTCAATATGTTTTGTTTTTTCATGGTACTTTCTCTTGTTTTTATACAACAGGGCCGGGCTCAGGATTTGCAGCTTGCCATGGCAAATCCCTCTTATCAGATCACCGCCGGGGATGTGTATACCCTGACCTATAACAATATTGTCGAGGTTATCACCGTAGACTTTTCGTACCGGCTCACGATCCCCGGCTTGGGGGTTATCAATGTAGCCGATCAAACGTACCAGGAATTGAAGCAGGAGATCGAAGCTATTGTTGCCAATATATACCCCCAGAGCGGCGTAACTTTCACCCTGACCAACCCCAGCTCTTTTTATGTGTTTATCAAAGGCGAGGTGAATCAGGCGGTAGAACAGTCGACCTGGGCCTTGGGACGTCTTTCGTCCCTGATTGGCAGCCGCCTTACCCCCTATTCATCAACCCGGAATATCACGGTTACCTCTGCCAATGGGCAAGTAAAAACTTGCGATCTCTTCAAGGCATCGCGTCTCGGGAATCTTGACGAGGACCCCTATTTAAGGCCCGGGGACGTCATTACCGTTAAACCTCTTGACCGGAAAGTTTCTGTTTACGGCGAAGTTAAACGGCCGGGCTCCTACGAGCTGTTGCCCGGTGAAAACATTCAGGAATTGATCAGCTTTTATGCCAATGGCTATACACCCGGAGCCGATACCAGCGGGATAGAATTAACACGGCATGGAGAGGACAAACTTGATATAATCTATTTGACCCAGAAAGAGATAAACGCTAACTACCCTTTGCAGGATACCGATTCAATATATGTTTTGACAAAATAGTGCTGAGACGGTAAAGGTGAATGGAATTAGGGGGCAGAAAAATGAATGAATATGTACTGGTATCGCTATCAATTCCGGCAGGTTGTTCACTTGGCGTTCTTATATGGTTTTTTGTTTCAACAAGAAGGGCATTAAAAAAATTTGACAGCCTGGAACCAACGGTACAAAAGAAATTGTTATTATTGGAATACTATATGGCGGTGGTCAGAAATTTCTCAAAAGAGGATTTAATAAAAATAAGCTCG
>BNUV01000093.1 GCA_025997615.1 Spirochaetia bacterium | reverse complement strand
GCGGGACCTACCGTGTGGATGCCCTGGTCAACGAATCATCGCTGGAAAATTGTTCGGTTATCGGAAAAGACGGCATTATCCGGCCCTATTTTATCAGCTCTGTCACCAACGATCCCGATGTTCGGGGCTTGACGGTGTTTTTGCAGGGGTCCGGTGGAAAAGTGATAGGCGGAAAGATATTCTATACCCTGGGTGCGGTAGATCCGGCGGACGCAATAGATCCGATGGACGCGATAGATACGATAGGTCCGGTAGACACGGAATATCCGACGGACGCAGTAGGCCCTGTGGACACGGAATATCTGATGGACGCGGAATATCCGGCGGACGCAGCAGGCCTGGTGGACGCGGAATATCTGGCGGACGCGGCAGATGCGGTTGACACGGGAGAAGCCGCCGAAGAAGCAGCCGCCGGGGACGGATCGGCCGCCGGGGCCTCTGTGTTCCCGTCAAAGCCGATGCCTATGGCCACGGGGCGGTGGAAATAAGCCGGGCGGCCCTCGAAACAGGGGCCAATTGTCTGGCGGTGGCCACGGTGGGGGAGGGGGCGGAACTTCGGGCGGCGGGAATAGAGGCGCCCATCCTCCTTTTTTCCCAGGTTCTGCCGGAAGAAATCCCCGATATTATCGATTTGGGCCTGAGCCCCTTTGTATCCGACGGGGAGTTTATCCGGGAATTGGCCAAAGCCGCCCAAATTGCGGGCATTACCCTGGAAATTCACCTGAAAATTGATACCGGCATGGGCCGTCTGGGCTGCCTTCCCCCGGAGGCGGCGGAATTGGCCGCATTAATCGCCTCGTCAAAGGGCCTCCGCCATGCCGGAACCGCCACCCATTTGGCCCGATCCGATTCCTCAGGCGGGGCGGATGTAGAGGCCACCCAAAAACAGATCGCCCTTTTCAAAGAGGCGGTGGAATCTATCCGGGCCGCCGGTTTTGATCCCGGCATGATCCACGCCGCCAATTCCGGGGGAGCGGCCCTCCATGATGATTCACTTTTCGATCTGGTCCGGCCGGGGATCCTGCTCTATGGATATGGCCCCGCCCTTCCCATGGCCGTAGAACCGGTGATGGAGCTGGTTTCCCGGGTGATGCTTATCAAAAAAGTGAAAAAGGGCGGGGCCGTGTCCTACGGCGGAATTTGGACCGCCCCGGAGGACAGTTTTATCGGCGTTTTGCCCCTGGGCTATGCCGACGGCCTTCCCCGGCTTTTAAGCGGTACGGATTATCCGGTTTTTATCCGGGGCCGTCCGTATCCGCTGGTGGGCCGTATCTGCATGGATCAGTGTATGGTGTGCCTGGGACCCGATCCCGAAGTCCGCCGCTGGGACGAAGCGGTAATCTTTGGCGCCGCCCCCGCCCGCACTGCCCGGGATTTGGCCGAAATGAGCGGAACCATTCCCTACGAAATTACCTGCGGCATCAGCAAACGGGTGCCCCGAATTTACCTTTGCTAAAATCCGCCTTGCCCATCATGCAAACTTTCAGTATCATAAAGTACCATGATGAACATTTGGAACGACGACGATGATGATGAAGACGAGGGCCCGGACAAGGCGAAAGACGCCGGGGCGGATTCGCTGCTTCTGCGGATGCTCAAGACCCGGACCATCCTGCTTTCCGGGGAAATAAAAAAGGACCTGGCGGAAAAAACCATCCGGCAGTTGCTGCTCCTGGAAGACATGGGGGACGAGCCTATTCGGATCTTTATTGATTCCCCCGGCGGCGATGCCGATGCGGGTTATGCTATTTTTGATATGATCCGTTTTGTGAAACCCCCGGTGTGGACCATAGGCATGGGCCTGGTGGCCAGCGCCGCGGCGATTATTCAGTTGGCGGCTCCCAAAGACCGGCGGCTGGGGCTCCCCAACAGCCACTACCTGATCCATCAGCCCCTTTCGGGTATCCGGGGGGTGGCCACGGACATAGAAATCCACGCCCGGGAGCTGGATAAGCTCCGGGAAAAAATCAACCGCCTGATTGCCGATGAAACCGGCGCTCCCCTGGATCAGGTGGAAAAAGACACCGACCGGGATTTTTGGATGAACGCCGAAGAGGCGGTTTCCTACGGCCTTATCGCCCGGGTAATAAGCAGCCGGGATCAGTTCTAGGACCTGGCTTCGGAAGCCCTGTTGACAAAAAGCGGATTACAGGGTATTCATAGTAAACCTATGATTATTATAGGTTGTTTATGTTAAGGGGGAATAAATAATACAGTGGGAAGATATTTGGGGCGGAGGCTGCTTCAGTCGCTGATTATCATGGCGGGGGTTTCGGTAATTGTGTTCACCCTGGTGAATCTGATTCCCGGAAACCCCTACCTGAGTATGCTCCCCCTGGACACTCCTCCGGAGCAGGTTGAGATCATGCTCCGGCGGGTGGGTTACTACGATCCCCTGCCGGTGAAATATTTTAAGTGGCTGGGCCGGGTTGTGCGCGGCGATTTTGGCAATTCACTTTTTTACCGGGAAAAGGTGATGACTGTTATTGCTTCCCGGCTCTGGAATACGGTACTTCTTTCCGTGTCCGCTATTACCATCAGCACTATGGCGGGAATAGGTCTTGGTTTTTTTTCCGCCCGCCGTCAAAAGGGTTTTTCGGATAATACCATTCTGGTTTTTTCCTTTATCATTCTTTCCATACCGCAATTTTTCTTTGCCATGCTGCTGATACTTTTGTTCGGCGCCCAGCTCAGGCTTCTTCCCATTTCGGGAATGGTCGATGTGATTGCCAATAACCAGGGTTTTGCGAAAGCGCTGGACATAGGCCGGCACATGATCATGCCGACGATCATCCTGGGACTGGGGAACACGGTGATGATGCTCCGTTATGCCCGTTCCAGTGTTATTGATGTGCTTCGCGCCGATTATATCCGGGTGGCCAGGGCCCACGGCCTTTCTGAAAAAGTAATCATGATGAAACATACGCTAAAAAATGTGATGATTCCCATCGTCACGGTGTTAAGCCTCCAGATCCCCGGCCTCCTTTCCGGGGCGCTGTTAACGGAAACGGTTTTTGTGTGGCCCGGTATAGGGCGTCTCAGTTTCGAGGCGGTAAGCCACCGGGATTATCCCTTGATCATGGGGATACTTTTGATCATGGCCCTGATCACCCTCGCCTCCAATTTTCTTGCCGATGTGGCTTACGCCGCCATTGATCCCCGGCTTTCGCTGGACGATTCCGGAAAATCGGGGCCGG
Source organism: Spirochaetia bacterium (assembly GCA_025997615.1). Lineage (GTDB taxonomy): Bacteria > Spirochaetota > Spirochaetia > Treponematales > Breznakiellaceae > BNUV01. The sequence goes on along the minus strand of BNUV01000093.1, from coordinate 7,085 downwards.
AGCCCGGGCTATTATGAACAGATTCGGAATTTTTTCCCCCGGTAAAATGCTTCTTAAAATCGTCTCCGCGCACCGGCTTGTAACGATTGGAGGAATTGTTTTTTTTCTGCTGACAATTTTTTCTCTTGCAGGCCCCCTGTTTTCGCCCTACGGCCGTGACGAAGTGAACGTGGAAAATATTCAGGCCCCGCCGGGAAACGGCCACATCCTCGGCACCGATACATTGGGCCGTGATATTTATGTGCGGCTGGCCCACGGGGGCCGCATATCCCTGAGCGTAGGGATCATCGCCATACTGATACAAATAGTGATAGGGGTAACGCTGGGAGCGGCAGCCGGTTTTTACGGCGGCATTTACGACAGCATAATCATGCGGATCACCGACGTGATCATGTGTTTTCCTTTTTTTGTGATAGCCCTTTCGGTGGCGGCATTAACCGGCCCCAGTTTCAAAAATGTTATCCTTATCATCGGTCTTTTGGGCTGGCCCTCCATGGCCAGGGTTGTCCGGGGGAGTATCCTCTCGCTTAAAAACGCCGAATTTATCGAGGCTGCCCGGGCATTGGGATTGACACAACGGGAGATCATCTTTCGCCATTTGCTGCCCAACTCGGTGGGGCCTATCATCGTTTACGGTACCCTCAACATTGCATATGCGGTGATGCTGGAAGCGTCCTTAAGTTTTTTGGGTTTGGGCATAGCCCAGCCGCAGCCAAGCTGGGGTTCCATGCTTTCGGCGGCCCAGAGTATGTCGATCCTGCAGCGCTGCCCCTGGATGTGGATCCCCCCGGGGCTTATGGTATTTGTCACCGTCATGTCCATCAATTTTATCGGCGAAGGCATTTCGGAAATTTTTCATAACACAGGCCGGGGCAATTCATGAGCGGCCTCGTAGAAATAAAAGATCTTTCCGTTGATATTATCAAAGGCCGGGGGGCAAAGGCAAAAGTTTTGTCCATTCTCCGGCATATCGATCTTTCGGTGGAAAAGGGTCGGGTGCTGGGACTGGTAGGTGAATCCGGCTGCGGTAAAACCATGTCTGTTCTGGCTCTGCTGGGTCTGCTCCCCGAAGGCGGCAGGATCAGCTCCGGGCAAATATTTTTTCAGGATCGTGATATTACCAATCTGCCCCGCCGTGAAATGGAGGGTATACGGGGAAAGCATATCACCATGATTTTTCAGGAACCCATGACTTCCCTTAACCCACTTTTGTCCATCGGCGAGCAGATGCGGGAAATTCTTTTGCAGCACGAAGGGCTTTCGGGAAAAACCAATAGGGATAAATGTATTTCATTATTGCAGGCGGTAAATATCCCCGAGCCTGAAAAAATTTATGATTATTTTCCCTTTAAACTTTCCGGCGGTATGCGGCAGCGGGTGATGATCGCCATGGCCCTGGCCTGCGAGCCGGAGCTGATCATTGCCGATGAGCCCACCACTGCGCTGGATGTAACAACCCAGGCCCAGATCCTGGATCTTTTTGATGATATCAGGCGGAGGATCAATTCATCTTTTATTTTTGTTACCCATGATCTGGGGGTTATCAGTGAAATTGCAGACAGGACGGCGGTGCTTTACGCCGGCTATGTGATGGAAGAATGTTCCGTGGCAGAGCTTTTTGAAAAATCCCTCCACCCCTACACCGACGGCCTTATGCGGTCCCGGGTGGGCCGGAAAGCGGGTAACCGGGGGCAGCTCTACAGTATCCCCGGCACGGTGCCGCTGCCGGGAACGTTGATCCAGGGCTGTCCTTTTGCCCCCCGTTGTGAATTTCGCACTGAACGCTGTGATAAGGAAGTGCCGCCGTTAATTGAAACAGAAAAAGATCATAAAGTACGCTGTTGGAGGTATCACCATGGCGGATGATGTTCTGGTAGATATCCGGGGCCTTAAAAAATATTTTCCCCTGCGGAAAGGTCTTTCCGGCTTTAGCCCCCTTAAGGTAAAGGCGGTGGACGGCGTTGACCTCCAAATTCGCCGGGGTGAATGTTTCGGTTTGGTGGGAGAGTCGGGGAGCGGCAAATCGACCATAGGCCGCTGTATTTTAAATCTCGTCCGTCCCACTGCGGGGCTTATCCGTTTTGGTGATAAAATTATTTTTTCAGACGGCGGACTAAGGTCCGGCGGACTAAAGTCCGGTGGAATTCATCTTTCGTACAAGGAAATGCTCCCCTTGCGGCGGGATATGCAGATTATTTTTCAGGACCCCACCGCCAGCCTCGATCCCCGGATGCGTATTGGCGAGATCGTCGCCGAGGGAATAAAAAAACACCGTATTGTATCGGGAGCGGACATTGAAAAAAAAACCGGGGATGTTCTGGAACTCTGCGGCATTAGCCGTGATCTTTCTTCACGGCGGCCCGGGGAGTTTTCCGGCGGACAGAAACAGCGTATAGGCATCGCCCGCGCTTTGGCCCTGAACCCCCGGTTCATCGTTGCCGACGAGCCGCTTTCCGCACTGGATGTATCGGTGCAGTCCCAAATTCTTAATCTTATGGGCGACCTGCGCCGGACTCTGGGTCTGACTTTTTTGTTTATCTCCCACGATTTACGCACCGTGGAATATTTCTGCGACCGTATCGGCGTGCTTTACCTGGGGGCTTTAACGGAAACCGGTAGCAGCGCCGACATCATCGACAAACCTCTGCACCCCTACACCCGGGCTCTCTTTTCTTCTATCCCCCGTGACAATCCCGGGGTCAAGCGCCGGCGGATTCAGCTCAAGGGGGAAATCCCCAGCGCCATTAACGCTCCGCCGGGCTGCAAGTTTCATCCCCGCTGCCTCCACGCCGTAGACCTATGCGCCCAAAAAACGCCTGTGTTGGAAGATGCAGAACCGGGCCATCAGGTAGCCTGCCACCGCTGGCGGGAACTGGCCGCCGCCGTAAATGGCGAAACCGCCGCGTTAGGTATATAGCCTACCGCTGCCGGCGGGAACTTAGCTCCTGCCGATGCTGATACTGTGCTTCTCAAAAAATATTTTTTCCGGGTTCCCGCTTGATTTCCCGCCCAGCCGGTGATCGACAAGGAGCGAAGGCGCCTGTAGTTTTTGCCAAAGCTCCGGTTCTTTTGTTTTTTTAAGGGCCCAGCGGCGGTTTTGCAGATTGATGATGCCCGAGATTTTCCCCGAACGGCTTTCCAGGCGGAAAACATCCTTGTCGATCCGCACGGCCCCATATTCATCATCTTCCAGTTTTTCGTAAAGCAAATTGATGCGCCCTGTTATGGCAAGGTCTTTTTCATCAAGATGTAAGGGATCATCGGAAAACATTATCTGCCCCGCTAAAAGAAAATTCACCAGGGCGATAAGCTCTTTTTCATTTTCGGAAAGCGTACAGTTTTTTGACCGGAGAAAGACCACGTCGGGATCGTTCAGATACACTGTGCCGTCCAAAAAGGAACGGCCTATGGTGTCCCGCAGATTGATCCATGCGCTGGGCCGTCCCATATAACCCAAAAGTTTTGCCGCTTTCCAGTCCCACTCTTCTCTGGTGTCGGCCCCGATTCGGGACAGGGGGAAATGCCGGTGCGAAGGACCCAGGGGAACGCCGCAGCCCAGATAAGCGACCGGGAGGCCCGACGCTGTTTTCTTCCGACTAGTTAAAATCGCACAGGCTTTTTCATAATGCTCATAGGGGGAACCCTGGGGGCTGGCCTGAGGGCACAGCCCCCAGGTAAATGCCCCAAAGAAAAATCCTGCGTAGAGAAAATCCAGTTTAATGTAACGGAAGCCCCATTGATTGATAACCTTGTCCATCAATTCTTCCAGGTAATTCAACACATCCTGCCGGGAAATATCCAGACAATAAAATTGTTTATCCCAGAGCGGATTGAAACCGGCGGCCACAAGTTGATTTGATGGGCGATGGCGTGGAGAAATTTCCCGGGGCAGGGCCCGGAGCAGCCATTCGGGTTTTTCCCGGAAGATCCGGGATCGCCGGGTGACAAGAAAAGGGGCCAGCCAGAGTCCGGGGATCATCCCCGCAGATTCGATTTTTTCGGCAAGGGGTTTAAGGCCCCCGGGAAAACGCAGGGGATCAATGTCCCATTCGCCCACTGCCTTTTCCCAGCCATCGTCAATTTGAAAAACCAAAGGTTTTTTCCGGCTTATATACCGCAATTTCAGGAGATTTTCAGTTTTGGCTAATCCGTCCAGGTCCTCGAGAATCAAATCCTCGTTGATATTTGTGTAGTGGTTGTACCACGATTCATAACCGCCGGGAATGTTTTTGCAGCAGGCTGCCAATGATTCTCCGGGGCTTACACGTAGAAAATCAATCGAGGCGAAATTTTCTTCCTGATGATAGAGCTTTTTTAAGGCGTCCTTAAAATTAAAAAATCCCCGGGCGATAAAAATATACAGTTCCGCCGCTTTTTCATTCGGCAGCCAAATTTTCCCCGGCGCAAAAATTTCCGCCTGAACAATTCGTTTTTTCCGGTTAATGTACAAACCTACCGGAGGTAGGCAGCTTTCCGGAGGTAAGCAACCTTCCGGAGGTAGGCAGCTTTCCGGAGGTAAGCAGCCTTCCGGGGGCTCACCGGAACCTTCGGCGGAGGCTATGCAGAGGTAGCGGTCACCTGAGCGGATATACGCGATAAAGTGACCGGTGATCCAGTCTTTCTTATGGCCCTCCGGCGGCGGACATTCGCCGTCCCGGTTAATCTGTTTCAAAAGCTCCGGGTAAAGGGCAAGTTTCCGGGGCAGATTTTCCCGGCCTGCCAATTCCCATCCGGCGGACCACGATTGCCAGCCGCCGCCGTGGACCATTAGTTCCCCGCCCTTGTCAAAGGCGGCCCTGTCATCCGTATCGAAATGGGCCAGGGAAAAAAGTTCTTCAAAAGTCCAGGAGTCAATGGCCTCTGCCCCGGTGGACGGCACAGACTGCGTCATATTGCCTGAAATGTGGTAACGCAATAATGTTCCGCGGAGGGGCGGGGGAAGCGCGCCATTCTTTACGATGTCCATGTTTTTATTCTACAATGAAATTGAGGAATATGCAAACATGATTGAGCTTGTAACATTTTTGGGAAATCCCGGCCGGGAATATGAACGGAACCGGCATAATGCGGGGTGGCTTTTTGCGGCGCAGCTTCCGTTCTATTCGTCGCTGGATTGGCGGAAAAAATATCAGGGTAACTATGCCGCCCTTGAGGGGGAAAAACTTAAAACTTTCTATGGAGAAAGTTCCGCCGATTCGCCTTCCCGGTTTCATTTTCTCAAGCCGGAAACTTTTATGAACAGTTCCGGGGATGCGATTCATGCGGCGGCGTCTTTTTTCAAAATCCCCGCGGAAAGGATACTTTTGGTCCACGATGAGCTGGAGCTGCCGCTGGGCACGGTGTCACTGAAATTTTCCGGGGGCCTCGGCGGCCATAACGGACTTCGTTCCATGAGGGCCCGGTTTAGTACCGCCGATTTTTGGCGGCTCCGCATCGGCATAGGCCGTCCCGATGATCGCAAAAGCGGGCAGGGGGGCCCTGCGGGATCGGGGAAGGGCATTTTGGAATGGGTTCTTTCAAATTTTTCCGCCGAAGAAGAAGCGGCGCTGGCGGAAGTTTTCAGCGCTATTGCACCCATGTTGACAGGCGCTCTTGTGGAGGGCCCCGAAAAATTTTTACCCGCTTGGGCAAAGAAAAAAATAATCTCAGGATAATAATAGGATACATTATGCAAAACGAAAAAGTTTCAGATGCGTTCAGAGAATTATACGATATTGTGGTCCGGCTTCGCGGCCCCGGCGGCTGTCCCTGGGATCAGGAACAAACACCGGCTACGCTCCGGGGGGATCTTATTGAGGAAACCTACGAATGTGTGGAGGCCATAGACGAGGGCCGCCCGGAGCATATCGCCGAGGAGCTGGGGGACATTTTTCTTCTTGTTACCATGCTTGCCTATATGCATGAGCAGGAAGGATCTTTTAACGTTACGGATGTATTAAAAAATGTTTGCGAAAAGTTGATCCGCCGCCATCCCCATGTATTCGGCGGGGTAAAAGTTAAAGACAGCGCGGAAGTGCTGGATAACTGGGCAAAAATAAAAGTGACACAGGAGGGCCGCAAACCAAAAGATTCCCTTATGGATGAAGTCAGCGCCGCCCTTCCTCCCCTGGATCGTTCCTATAAATTGCAGAAAAAAGCCGCCAAGGCCGGTTTTGACTGGCCTGTCGTAGAAAATGTGATCGCCAAAATCGAGGAGGAGCTGGCGGAAGTTCAGGAAGTATTGAATGAAACTGAATATTCAGAGTCATCCCCGGATAAAAGCAATCTGGAAGGAGAGCTGGGCGATCTGCTTTTTTCGGTGGTGAACCTTTGCCGTTTTTTGAAGGTCGAACCTTCGGTGGCTTTGCAGCGGACCAATGTAAAATTTGTAAAGCGTTTCAAACATGTGGAAAAAAACATGAAGGCAAACGGACAGGCATTGATTCAGGAAAACCTTTCCGTTATGGATAAGTATTGGGAAGAGGCAAAGAATATTCGATAAAGTCTTCAACCGAATTTTCGATCAAATCTCAGGCGGTCTTGTACACAAGCGCAGCAGCTGGATGAAGTAGTTTATTTTTTTGTAGTCGTCGCCGATCCGCTGGGCTATGGGGGAACGGGATACGGCGGTCAATTCTTTCCAGTTGATAATCAGATCGTGGGGATTTTTCTGGATGTCTTCCACCATGACCTTCAAATGTTTTCCGATGATGATCAGCGCCTGGGCAGCGGTATTGATCTGATCCAGAAATTTTTCGTTCAGCTCATCTACAATGCCATTGATGTACCGTATCTGGGTTTTGTCCCGGTCCACCCGCCCCACTGCCGCCTGGAGCCGCGGCCCGTCTTTGCCGTCTTCGGAAAGGGTTTCGTCGAGGGCTTTTAGCCGCGCAGAAATTTCCGTAAGCTCGTGAAAAGCGTCGGACATTTCCCGGGAAAGCTGGCTCGAAGTCCACTGTCCCCTGACCAGAAGAATATCACAGAGATCCCTTATTTCCCGGTCAAAAAAATCTTCCAGAAAATCCCCACGATCTGATTATCAACTGGAAAGAATTGACCGCCGTATCCCGTTCCCCCATAGCCCAGCGGATCGGCGACCACTACAA
>BNUV01000092.1 GCA_025997615.1 Spirochaetia bacterium | reverse complement strand
GGCCCTTCACCGGGGAGCGGCTGGAAATTACGCCTTTGAAACAGCCCTACGGCGAGCGGGGTTCCTCATTTACCGAGCCATGGGAACAGCTCCGCGATCCTTTTTTCGGTTTGGACTGGACAAGGAATCTGGCTGCCATGGCATACTCGACGATCCTTTCCCCGGCATTTAACAACATTGAAGAATTTGAAGTGCGGAAATGGCCCTTTTCCCAGGTGATAGTCCGAAATACATCGGGCAGCGCCATCCGCTCGTATCCCGGCTTTCTGCTTAACGCCGGTTTTGGTGTTGAAGGCCTCCAGCCGCTGCTCTACACACTGGCTGTTGACGAGCCGGGGCGTATATATCTGGCATCGGTGAACACCGAAATGGGCCCCCCTGCCACAAAAGAAAATCCCCGGGGCCGCCCCCGCATGCGCCAGTATTTTCACATCGCCGTTCTTGTTCCTTTTTTTGATGAAAACGGAAATTTTCAGGTGGTAGTTTTCGAGAGCGCCGCCGAAACTTCCTTTGACACTTCTTTTAACAGCTTTAAAAACCGTTACCCCGGCCATTACGTTAATCTGGTGCGCATCCCCGTGGAAGCCCGTTTCGATCCGTGATTGCATATACTTGTAAATTCCATTTTATACCCTTGCATTTTTTATTATATTTATTATCCTGTTTGCAGATGATATTATTAACGCTGCGGTGATAATGTAAATTACTATATTCATTACTGTTTTATAATCAATTATTATACACCTGAACGCAAATATACCGGGCAATAACATTACAATTGAAACAGATATTTTCCCGATTTTATCAAAAAATACTATGTTTTTGGATTTTTGTTTATTCTTTGTTATTTTTGATGTTATTATAAATTCCATTAATTTTAATACCATAATAATAATAAACCATATTGGTATTATGTTAAAATATGCGAAGGCCGTTAAAGATGAAATTGTATATAACGTATCTGCAATAATGTCCAGTCTTGCCCCGGTATTTGATGTACATTTTAGTTTTCTTGCCAAATATCCGTCGGCTGCATCGGAAATAAGTATCGCAGCAAAGACAAGGATCAAAATCCAGTTTTTAACACAATTATAAACCAATACATCGTGAATTATTAATAAAAACGGTAAAACCAGAACTACCCTGAACAGAGATAACATATTGGGTAAATATTTATAAGGAATACATTTATTTTCCAAATACCATTCCTCCGGTATTTTATGATTTTATGTAACCGTCAAATTAAGGGGTGACAATATTCCAAGGCAGCAGTTTTTCCCAGTCGTCCGGAAAAACGGCAAGCGGGGCGCGCTCAAATAAATCTCGCACATAATCCAGCGGCTCAAGGCCGTTCTGCTTGGCCGTTTCAATCAGCGAATAAATGCCGCAGGAGCTTTCCGCCCCTGCGGGGCTTTTGTTGAACAACCAGTTCTTCCGGCCCAGCACAAAAGGCCGTATCGCGTTCTCGCAGGCGTTGTTGTCAGGCGTCAGGTGCGGGCTTTCAAGATACCGAATAAGTTTGTCCCACTGGTTCAGCGTGTACGCCACCGCCTTGCCCAGCAGCAAACTCGGCGGCACTTCCATGGCACGCTTCTCAAGCCATGACCGGAACGCCGCCAGCACCGGCTCGGCCTGTTTTTTCCGTTCCGCAAGAAAATCCTGCTCCCTGCGGTTTTCACTTCGCAATTGTTCCTCAATCCGGTACAGCTTGCGGATGTGTTTTATCCCTTCCTCCGCAGACTGCGGCTTCTTCGTCACTTTCGCCGCCTCAAAAAAGTACCGCCGCGCGTGCGCGAAACACCCGACGTGCATGATGTCATCTCGCCCTGCAATGGCCTTGTCATACCCCTCGTAGCCGTCGGTCTGCAGATACCCGCTGAAGCCTTCCAGAAATGTCTTCGCGTGGATGTGGCTGCGGGTGGGATGATACTCATACCAGACCACCGTTTTCCCCGGCGGCCCTCCCCGGGCGAGCCACATATAACTTTTCTGCGTGTCCGCTCTGCCTTCCTCCCCCATCACCTGCACCGTGGTCTCGTCCATTTGCAGCACCGGTCCTGCCCGCGCCGTTTGTTTCATCATATCGAATAACGGTGCGAGTTTTGTATAGATGTGTTGCTGCCAGTTCGCCATGTCCTGCCGACTGATTTCGATGCCAAACCGCTCAAAGAGCTGCTCCTGCCGGTAATATGGCAGATGATCCTGGTATTTCTGAACCATGATGTACGCCAAAAGGCTCGCGCTAGCGATACTGCGGGGGATAATTGCGGGCGGTACCGGCGCTATCCGCACGGTGGGCTTGTCCTCATCCTCAGTTCCCTCGCATTCGCGGCAGGCATATTTGGGTCGTATTGTTTTCTCTACATACATTCGGGGAGGGATAATGACCACTTTTTCCGATGTTTCCTCTCCGATTCTGACCAATTCCGCCCCGCAGGCGCAGACTTTTTCTTCCTCCCTGATGTCGATGATTATTTCTTTCCGCGGAAGGTTGGGGTCTATGGGTTTCCTGCCCGGCTTCTTGCGGGTGTATGGTTTGATTTCCTGCGTTTCGGCAACTGCCGAAGCGGTCTGCGTATCAGATGCCGTTTCCGGCTCCTCGGCGAACAGCGGCATTTGCTTCACCTCCGAGAGCAATTGCTCGGCGGAACGCCCAAACCGCTTGTACAGCAGCAGGTCAAGCCGCTGTTTGAGTACCAGGTTTTCATGTTCTATGGCGGTTAGGCGCTCGGTAAGTTCTGTGATGTATTCCTGCACGCTTGCGGGCAATGCCGCCGCCTCCACTTCCGCTATTCGCATAACAGAATTTTATCACACCATGATCCGCGTGTAAATGTTTTTATGAAACTTTTTTGTAAAATAGTTCCTGGTGCGCCCTGAAAAAATCTATCCCCGTTAATAGCATTTGTAATTGTTCCGCTGTTAATTCCCGCGCATCGCTCTCATCCTCGGGCCAGGGAAACTTGTCTTTCTCCAGCCTCTTTTGGATCAACCAGAATCCAGTCTTGTCCCAATATATCACTTTCAATAATTTCCTTTCCCGGTTGCAGAATAAGTATACGCTCCCGTTGAATGGATCGAGAGCCATCCCCTCCTGCACTATCGCTGTCAGCCCGTTTACCGCCTTCCGTAAGTCCGTATTTCCGGGCCGGATGAATATCCGCGCTGTGCTTAAGTCGAATATCATAACGCACACCCCAGCCCTTCCATGACCGCCCGCAGTTCTCCGCGGTTTATTGCCAGCGGAATATGGATTTTCACGTCCCCTTTCTCAATGAGTATTTCTGGTGAGTGCGGCGGCACCGGCATTGCAGGTGGGACCACTTCCACGAAACTGACCTGCTTCTCGCTCACTGGCTTTGTCCATTTGACAAATGTTTGTGGGTTAAGGCCGTTTTCTTTCGCGTAGACACACGCGCTTTTCCCGCTCCCTTTCCAGTCTTCCAGCCACATCGCCTTTTCTTCGTTGCTGATACGCATCCTTTCCTCCGGTTTTTGTTGTTTACCGGAAGTTTACCAGGCGAATTTCCCCTCCCGCAAGAAGTACTTTAATTGACGGTTACTCCGCAACGCCGGACAGGGCTTTTTTTTCGCCTTTTGGCTTACTCATCCTGAAATTCCACCTTCACACGGATGCCCGAGGAGCGGCCCAGGCTGTCTACAACTGAAAGATCCCAGAGACCGGGATCGGGGACCCAGACGAAACGTTCGTGGGGTTTTGCGCGGCCTAAAAATTGGGAGTTAGCAAACCAGAAAAGTTCACCCGCATCCTGATCGGCGGCGGCCAAAAGGACCATCTGATTGAAGCGGTTGGAGCTGTTACGCAAAATGTAGGTGGTGTTGGATAAGGGTGAAATTATCGAAGGGGGAAAACCTGAAGCGATGCCCTGCGATAAAGATGATTCGGGCGGATAGGGAGGCGGTGAAAAACGGGGGAGGCCTGCCTGGGCGAAAATTTCCAGAAGATCCGTGGGCCAGAATTCGCGGACTTCCCTGCGGATATGGGGGCCTTCGGTTTCGTAACTGCGGTAGCCGGTGCGGGTGTCGACGTACACCGGGCGGTGTATGCGACAGCGGTTGATCGGGGAAACGCCGGGGATAAAAAAAGTTTCCACAAGCTGTGGGCAATCAACGCCAGAGATGTCGCCGGAAACAGCGCAGACTTCCACAATGCTTGCCTCGGGAGGCAGGGGCCGGGGCGGTAGAATATCAGCAGCGGGAATTCCCGCCAAGAGCGCATCAATGATGCTAAACTGTAGAGGAGCGGCGCTCTGGCGGCCGATGAACGCGCTGTTTCCCTCGCCGGAAAAATTTCCAATCCATACACACAACACATAACGGTCAAAAACGGCGATGGACCATGCGTCTTTAAAGCCGATGGAGGTACCGGTTTTGTAAGCCACCGGCACGGGGCGGTTCACTCCGGCGCGGACGTCATCGGGGGCGGGATTCCGTTCAAGCATTTTCAAGGTGATTGCTGCCGCTGCAGAGCTCAGGAGACGGGGGCCAGGCGTTAATGCACCGCCGTCATTGTTCAATAAAAAACGCAATGGCTTTTGTACGCCGCCGTTGGGCAATGCGGCATAAAGGGCGGCCAGTTCCAGCATGGTAAGATCGGCGCTGCCCAGCACCACCGAAAGGCCGTAGTGATCTTTTTCCCGCAGATCCCTTACACCGGCGGCTTTCAGATAATCGTAAAGATCGGGATCGTGAATTTCCCGGGCCAACTGTACGGCGGGAATATTCCGGCTGTCCACCAGGGCGTACCAGGCTTTTACCGGCCCCTTAAAAACACTTTGGAAATTATCCGGCGTATATTCGCTGAAACCCACCGGCGTATCCTTGAGCATTTTTTCAGGGTGGATCAATCCCTGATCCAGGGCCAGGGCATAAATAAAAGGTTTCAATGTGGAACCCGGTGATCGTTTGGAGGCAGTGCCGTTGACCTGCCCCTCGATTTCATCATCATAATAATCCGCCGACCCTACCGCTGCCAGCACTTCCATGCTCGTATGATCAATCAAAAGTATACTGCCGTTTTTTATGCCCCAGCCCCGGTTCCGCACCAGATAAGATTCCAATTCCCGTTCGCAAATATCCTGAAGATGAAGGTCTATGGTAGTCCGGTAACGGTTTGCCGGGGGCAGGGGACCGGTGTTCAGGTATTCGGTAAAATGCAGGGCGCGGCGGGGAAAACGATCCGCCAAAAAGGGCGGCAGATTCATCTCCGTGTCCAGCAAAATATCTTCCGGGTGCTGCAACACCCAGGCCTCGTACAAGATCCTGCGGGCCAGGAGTAGTTCTTCCGGTACTGCCCCACGCAAAGGCGCCCGTTTCGCCGGGTTCTGAGGAATTACCGCCAGGGTAAGAATTTCCCCCCGGGAAAGATCCTTTGGATCTTTATCAAAATAGTACCAGGCCGCCGCGGCGAATCCTTCGATGTTGCCTCCGGAGGGAGCGAGATTGAGATACGCTTCGAGAATTTCCTGCTTGGAAAGGCAAATTTCCAGAAAGAGGGCGCAAAAAGTTTGGGCGATCTTTCCCGGAATGTTCCGGGTGTAAAGGCCGAAACGAAGCCGCGCCAACTGCATAGTGATAGTGGAAGCGCCCATGCGGCGGCTTTTTTTTATGTAGGTTTCCCAGCCCGCGCGAAACATAGCGCCGGGGTTGATACCCCAGTGGCCGTAAAAATATCTATCCTCCTGGAGGAGCACCGCCTCTATAAGTTCCGGCGGAAAATCTCCCAGGTTTAAACGGAGACGATATTTGTCGCCATCAGTGAGAAAGATATTCAGCAGTTTTCCACGGCGATCAAGATACGTTTGCGAAAATGAAACACCCTTGAAGACATCAAAAAAAATCGCGTTGAAGAGTAAAAAAATACCAAGGGCCAAAACAAGGCCGCAAAAAATGAAAATGTAAAGTTTGGCCCCTTTTCTTTTTCCCGGTTTCATTCACTCTTTAATACACGGATGGCTTCCTGGGGCCGCAGCGCCCACACCGCTTTATCGTACATGGCCTCGGCAAAGAGGGGCGGCGATGTAAAGCTGCCCGAATTTATTGCCCGGGCGCTGTAACTGAAACTGGCGATTTTGGACGTTAAAGTACCGTAGATCACCAGCCGGTCTTCACGGATATCCACATAATCGGGAACCCAGCCGCCCTGGGCCGAAGCCCGCCTGATTGAAGCAATGTCCGCCTCCAGCCCCGCAGGGAAAAGGTCCACCACCGCTACATCGCTAATATCACTGTTGTTGATACTGCGGAAATTAAGCTTCACCGTAACAAGATCGCCCACCTTTACAGAGCTTACCGGCTTGCCGTCTGCGCCGATAAATTCCCGGTACACTTCAATGCCGTTTTTAATTTCCGCTTTGGGGAGCTCCTTATCAAAACCGGCGGCGGTTACCTGATAAAAAAGATTTAAATTATCTTTGTTTTCCAGGCTGATCTTTTCCGCTTCTGCGGAGAAGGGCGCGCTGAACAGGGTTGTCCCTGCGGGGATCAAAGGCCGCCGCTGTTTATCTTTAAGAATTTCCAGCACAGTGAATTTTCCCGTCTCTGCCGTGGGAACTGCTTTAAGATACGCATCCACCGCCATCAACGCATAATTGGCGGAAATAGTGGTATAGGCCTGCTGTTCCAGCTGGGCCGCCATTTCAACAAACAGATTTTCGGAAAGGTCCTTCAGGCGCTGGGGGAAATGCCGGGCTACAATGTTGAGGTACACAGCCTGATATAAGAGCTCATCAACATAACGGTAACTGTTGTCACGGGCAAGCGTGCGTTTTGCTTTTCCCAAAAGTGAAGAAGCATCGGAAGTTTTTTGCAGCAGGGCATAAGATCCCGCCAGATACAAACCGGGTAAACCGGTATCGGCATCTTGCCTGCGGTTCATATCTTTTTTAAGGCCCTCGATCAACGGTGTGGTAACAATTTCGTTGAGGGTCAAGAGATATATCGCATAGGCGCGGTTTGAAAGATCGTAATGCGAATTGCCTTCGCCGGACGCAATAGTTCTGACGGCCTGGAGAATTTTATTCATCGCCGTTTGCGGCACATAGTAACCGGCATTTTTGGCTTCGGTAAGAAAATGCGCCGCGTAAATTGTAATCATGGGGCTTGAGTAAGAGCGCGATGTCCACATACCGACGCTGCCGTCTTCCTTCATCCTGGCCTGCAGAATTGCTATGACCCGGTAAACGCCCTCCTCGGCTTCTTCTTTGGTAAAACCCAGCTCTTTAAAAAGATGGGGATAGAGGAAGGGAAATGCCGCGCTGGTGATCTGCTCGGAACAGCCATAGGGGAATGTGTTAAGGTAAAACGAAAGTCCCTTTGCCATGCCCAGGGGCAGATACGAAAGAGAAACATCGCGGGTATTAAATTCTTCGTAGAGGTTGCGATCAATCGTTACTTCGGCGCTTTTATTTTTGACAGCCCCGGAGTAAAGCGAAACCCGGTACGGCACCGCGGGGCGTATGCTCATGTAAGAAGAAAGTGAAGAAATTTCGCTGCCGTTAAAGGCGACAAAACGAATATCAGCGGCGCCCAAAGGCCCGGCGGCTTTTACCGGAATGTTTAAGGTTTGATCTTTGCCTTCGGGGATGTTCATTTCAAATTCCGTTTTCCCGCTGATGGAAAGATGGGCCGAAGGTTCCGCCCGCAGCCGCACTTTTCCGGAACTTCCCACGCCCTTTTGATTATTTGTTACGGTAACGGAAATCTCAAACTCATCCCCCGGCGCCGCCATCATGGGCGCATTGGGGGAAATAATAAAAGTGCTGCGGACCAGCGAGCGATCCTCGGCGGCGCCCACCGCATCATCGGCCACGGAAACAGCCATCACCCTGAGGGTTCCGTTAAAATAATCCGGCACGGTGTAGCGCAATTCCCGCTGTTCCGGCCCCGCATCAACAATGCCCGACCAATAGGCCACGGGCACATTCTGTTTCCGCTTGAAGGGATTAAGGTTGCGGCTCAACTCATCGTAACCGCCGCCGCCGCCCATGGCCGCCAAAGCCTGAGCAATGGCGTAGCGGGGCAAAACCAGATCGAGGATCTGGGCCGTCCGCACTTCCAATGCCCGTTTTCTGAAAAAGAAAGCCAGGGGGTCGGGCGTTTGATAAGCGGCCAATTGGAGTATTCCTTCATCTACTGCATATACAATGATCTTGCTCTTGCGCGGGGTAGAATATTTTATCACAAAATCCTGCCCCGGTTTTGCTTCGGCGGGGATTTCCAGGGTGATATTGTTGGTGCGGCTTTCACGGCTGATGGAAAATGGAACCGCGCCGTAACTCAAAGACGACATAAAGATCTCCCCGGAATCCTGTGAACGCAGGAACTGCACATTCACATAGCCGTTGCCTTCGAGCTCAGGGGGAACGGCGATGGTCTGCAGGGAAGTTTCGCCGGAACTGCGGAACCATTTGTAGGCATACACTTTTTCCCGTTCAATGGTGATAAGCCCCGCCCCCTCGTAGGGCGCTTTTATCATCAACTGAATTTCTTCGCCGTTTTTATAATCACCCTTGTCCAGGGTAATCTCCAGCTCCGCCGTGCGGTTCAAACTCCGTTCAATGTTTGAGGTGCCCGCCACGGTAAACTTCACCTTGTTGTATTCCATGCCATCGCTGCCGGAGATCACCAAAACATATTCACCGGAATTTGATGATGGAAGGGTATACTGCAATCCCGCCGCCGGAATGGTGATTTTATTGGACGACACGGGGTATTCCTTCTGTATCGACTGATATTTGTAAACACCGTTGGGCTGCCGCACCAGGGCGGAAACGTAACGCAGCTCCGTCAAGGTAAAATTGAGATCGTTGACCGCCGTCTGTTCAGCCCGCGGATCAATGGCGATGATCGAAAGGCTGCGCACCGTGTCACGCTGAATATAATTTAAATTTCCATCGGCCTTATAACCGATAAGATGGGGCAGAGGGCTTACAAAAACCGATGCCTCCGCGGACACATTCCGGCCGCTGCCTTTTTCAAAAGCTTCGGTGTAGAAGGCCAGCCGGTAGGTGGCTTTTTCAAACTTAGCCAGATTCATAATAAATTCAGCGGTCCCATCTTCCCCGGTACTGTGGGTTCCCAAAAATTCCTGATAACTGTTTTTTCCCAGATAGGGATCCTGAAACCGGTAATCCCGGAACTGTCTGAAAGACTGATAGCCCGGCGACAAATTCATCTGCGCCTTAACTTCGTTTCCCGCCGCGGCGGTGCCGAAAAGATTTCGCACCGTTACCAAAGCCTTTAATTCACCCGGGGCCATCCAGCCTTCCCGGGGCGGCGGATCGAAAACAGCGGTAACGTTCAGCGTATCGGGGAGAAATTCTTCCACCTTCACCGTCTGGGAACCCAGGAAAACCTGCTCTTCCCGAACCTGATCTCCCCGCCTGATTTCCCGAATTACATAAACCGATGCGGTGTAGGTGCCCGTGGGGGACCAGTCCTGGGTGCGGAAACGAATTTCCTCCACGCCCTCCGCCGAAAGACTGATCCTGCGGTTGAAAATTTCAGCGCCCCGGGGATCCGTCACTTTAAATTCCAGGGGCGTCCGTTCCAGGTTCACGGTCCAGTCGCCGGATTTAATCACCATGCCGATCCGGGTTTCATCGCCGGGCCGGTAAATTCCCCGGTCGGAAAAAAGAAAAGCCCTGAGGGTTTTTGGATCGTCCGCCCCGGTGAGACCGCCCACATTAAAAGAAGAATAATCAAGGGTGCGGCCCGATTCACGGTAGGGCATAAATGACATATCTTCCCCGGAACGGATCGTAAACACCGCAGGGGCATGATCGTTCCGGTAATCGGAAAGATTGGGAATTCTGGCCCGGCCCTCCGCATCCGTTTGGGTAGAAAGAATCACATTGCCGTTTAAGCCCAAAATACTTACCGCCGCATCGGGGACAGGATTTCCCGTGGCGATAGACTGAACGAAAATATCGCGGCTGCCGTCCTTGGCGGTTTTTACAAAAAAGCCCAGGTCCGTCACCATGATAAGCCGGCGATCCTGAAAATTACTGTTCGGCGTATTCGATTTTCCCTTGACGGTAAAAATAAAAAAACCGTACCGCAAATTTTTGTCGGGAATATCATCAAGGTAGCGGGAAAAATCAAAGGAAAAATAACCGATGTCCCGTTCACTCTGCAGGGGGATAGACGCCTCGGCGGAATACTGCTCGGTGATGTTGTACTGGTTAAAATTGTAGTTTGAAAAACGGATGTTGGTAACGTCCCCGGAAGTTTGCGATACCAGATGGTTCAAGTCATCGGGACGGATGCGGCCTATGACATAATCCACCTCGCCAATGCCCCGGCTCATCATGGCCAAACGCCGGTCCCCGGAAAACGAAAGGATAGACCCCTCGGAAAGAATCGCCAGCTCCTTGGGAAAATTCTTTACCCGGAAAATCGCCTCGTAAGGTTCGTTCAACACATAGCCGCCGTAAAATTTCGCCCCGTTATTCAATTTAACATAAATATAACGCCCCGGATCGGAGGAGAATTTATAACTGTTCACCGGACTGTATTTTACCTCGTTGGGCAGCGCCTCCAGATCCAGCTTCCGGGCCAGATTCAAAATTTCAGGCGTCATCTGATCGATAGAATTCCAGTTGTAATTTTTTTCCGCCTTGTAATACTGCAGGGCAGGAAGATCCACCGGCATTTCCCAGGCGGAAATATTTCTTGCCAGTTCTTCGGTATCAATCGTGCCCTGATCTTTACAACAGATCAAACCTGGCGGACAGGTAAGCGCTACAAAGTTACCTTCGCCAAAGATTTTTTTCCTGCCCACATCAAAGTAAATCCTTCTTTTTATTTTCAGATAGAAGATTTT
>BNUV01000091.1 GCA_025997615.1 Spirochaetia bacterium | reverse complement strand
TTCCCGCATACGTGAAGGGGCGGGCCCTTAAATTTCCCCTGGATTTTGCTATAAAAAAGGCGCGCAGGATCATCATCCATTCCGATTCTCCCCTGATCGCCAATTTTGATAATACCATTGCTTACCACCACAGCCTTACCGTGGAACTACTGCCTGCGGCGGTAAAGTTTGTAGATGTCAGCAAACAGGGATATCAGGGGGCCCAAAATCGTGAAAAGTGATGACTATAATAACGGTAGAAGTCGTTTGGCTTATGCTCTAAGCCAGTTGTGTATAGGCGTTTATGGAATATTCCGTATCATTGACGCCATTGCCGTGGAGGAAGATTACAAAATAGCGACCATCGCCCTGGTTTCGGTAGCAGTGGTCATGGCGCTGGCGGCTCTTCTTCACCGTCTGGACCGTTTTGTCAGCGAGGCCTTTTCCATACCCCTGATGATTTTTCTGGTAAACATCGCCTCGTCCTTTGTTATGGGCAGCTTCCTGTACTATTTTTTGATCTACACCGGCGTTACCAGCCTGGGGGCCCTGTTTTTCAATCCCCGGCGGCTGCGGCATTATCTCATTGTTGCCAATGTGGTTTCCATCGTTTTGGTGATATTGAAAATTCCCATGACCCATCCGGTGCGGACGGTTCCGTTTACGGAGATGCTGGTACACTGGATCATCTCCCTTATCAGCTCCATTTTTATTTATATTTTAGTAGCCTTTGCCTCGGACAAAAACAAAACGGCGGTTAAGGCCCTGGATTCTTTTAACGCGCTGCTTTCCGGCACCCCCAACAAAATTGCCATGATGGATTCCCTGAACTGTATAACCTTTATCAGCAACTCCCTCCTGGAGATGGTCCATCTTAAAACTCTCGACATGGCCATAGGCCGGCCCATATTCGATATTTTTGATGATATGGATTTAAGGGAAATAATCTACAAACTTTTGGGGAAAAAAGATTCTTACGAGGAAGCCCGGGAAATCAAGCTGGATGGGAAAACTTACTATTTTGATATCACCACCAGCAGGCTGCCCCCTCCGACCAAGGGCTGGCTTCTCCACATGATCGACATTACGCCGGTGATGAAGGCAAAGCTTGAAGCCGAGGCCGCATCCCAGTCCAAAAGCGCCTTCCTGGCCACCATGAGCCACGAGATCCGCACTCCCCTGAACGCCATTATCGGGCTGTCGGAAATTGAGCTGCAAAAAAAGCTGGCCATGGAAACCCACCGGGATCTGGAAAAGATTTTTAACTCCGGTTCAAGCTTGTTGGCCATCATCAATGACATTCTGGATATATCAAAAATTGAAGCGGGCAGTTTTGAACTTGTTCAGGCGGAATATGATGTGCCGAGCATGATGAACGATACGATTCACCTTAACATTGTCCGCATCGGATCAAAGAGCATTGTTTTCAGGGTGAGTATTGATGAAAATATACCGGTAAAACTTTTCGGCGACGAAATGCGGGTCAAACAGATCCTCAACAATATTCTTTCCAACGCCTTCAAGTACACCGATGCCGGTACCGTGGTCTTTACGGTGTCCTGGGTCAGGCAGGACGAAAACGCATGGATCACCTTTACGGTAACCGATACCGGCCGGGGTATGCGGCAGGAAGATATTCCAAAAATATTTTCCGAATACAGCCAGCTTGATGCCGATGCAAACCGCCACATTGAAGGGACGGGCCTGGGGCTTTCCATCACCAAAAATCTGGTACATTTGATGGGCGGGACTATTACGGTGGAAAGCGAATACGGCAAAGGCAGTTCTTTTACGGTGCAGATCCCCCAGAAAATTGTGGATGAAACGCCCATCGGCGAAACCACCGCCCGGAATCTGGAATTTTTCCGGTTTATGGAAAACCGCCGCAGCCGGGGGCGGTTGATCCGATCCTATATGCCCTACGGCAGAGTGCTGGTGGTGGACGATGTGGATACAAACCTGGATGTGGTCCGGGGGCTCATGCTGCCCTACGGCCTCAGTATAGACTGCGCTCCCAGCGGGCCTGAGGCAATTGAAAAAATCCGCGCCGGAAATCCTGTGTACGATCTTGTCTTCATGGATCACATGATGCCGGGGATGGACGGAGTGGAGGCGGTGCGGATCATCCGAAACGAAATCGACAGCGATTATGCCCGAAACGTTCCTATTATTGCCCTCACCGCCAACGCGCTGGCGGGCAACGAGGAGATGTTCCTTTCCAAAGGTTTTAACGCGTATATTTCCAAACCCATAGATATTATGCAACTTGATGTGGCCCTGAACACCTGGGTGCGGAATAAACAGAGCGAAGAAATTCTCTACCAGGCGGAAATAGAAAAAACCCGCCATGCCACGGAGGAGGACCCTTCGCAGCCCGGAATACTGGATGGACTTTATGTGGACGGCATCGATCTAACCATGGGCAGGGAACGGTACAACAGCGAAGCGGCTTATCTGGACATACTCCGTTCCTACCTGATCCATACCCCTTCCCTGCTGGAAAAACTGCAGAACCCCAGGGCGGAAAATTTAAACGACTATACGGTGGTGGTTCACGGGCTCAAGGGTTCCAGCTACGGCATCTGCGCCCAGGCCATAGGCAAGGCGGCGGAAGATCTGGAAGCCGCGGCCCGGGCGGGGGATATGGAAACGGTGCTGAAGAATAACGACCCCTTCATTGAAATGGTAAAGCTTCTGCTCCTGGATCTGGGGGAAATTATCAGAAATGCGGCGGCCGCCAGGGGAAAGAGGCAAAAAGCCGCCGCCCCGGATCCGGAACAGCTGGCAAAACTTCTGGATGCGGTAAAGCGGTATAAATCAACCTTGATAGAAGAAATTCTTGTAGAGATGGAATCCCGTGAATATGAAAGCGGCGGAGAGCTGGTAACATGGATCCGGGAACAAATGGACGATCTGGAATATGATGCGATCAGGGACAGGCTGGAATCGCCTGATCCTTTGAAAAAGTAAAAAGCGGAGGTGAACATGAATTCCGTTTTGGTTGTGGATGATAATCTGGTAAGCCTCAAACAGATCAGCGCCCAGTTGGCGAATCACTACGAGGTGTCTCAGGCAAAATCCGCCGAACAGGCTCTGCAAATCTGCACCCAGGAAAAACCTGATCTTATCCTCCTGGATGTAGAAATGCCCGGCATGGATGGTTTCGCCGCCATTGCCCGGCTCAAAGAAGATCCCTCCCTGAGCAATATCCCGGTCATTTTTCTTACCGGCAGCCAGGATTCCGCCACGGAGATAAAGTGCCTTGAATCGGGGGCCATGGACTTTATCACCAAACCTGCCAACACCGATATTCTGCTGCACCGCATCGGGCTGCATCTTCAGTTTTCCGACTATCAAAATCATCTGGAAAACATGGTGAAAGAGCTGGAAGACACCATCGGGGTTTCCTTTGCGGAACTGGTGGAATGTAAGGATTTCAACATCGCCGGGCATGTGCTCAGGACCGCCGGTTATGCGGAGCTTCTGGCCACGGAGCTCCTGGCGAAAGATGTCTTCAGAAACGAGTTAAGCCCCGAATATATCGATGGGATCAAACGGGCTACTCCCTTTCACGACATAGGCAAAATCGGGATAAGCGACACGATCCTCTTAAAAGAAGGCGCCCTGACCGACGAAGAATACAAAAACGTCCAGAAGCATACGCTTATTGGCGGCCGGATGCTGGGAACCATTTACGAACGCACCCCCAGCCAGCGCTACATGAAACTGGCCATGCAGATCGCCGAGGGGCACCATGAACATTACGACGGTTCCGGTTATCCCCGGGGAATTGCCGGCGACAATATACCCCTTTGCTGCAGGATCATGTCGGTGGCCAATGTGTACGACGCGTGTGTGACCGACCGTGTTTACCGGAAAGGCCATTCCCACGAAACCGCCTGCCAGGCGATTCTCGGCGGCCGGGGTACGGAATTTGATCCCCGCATTGTGGATGTCTTCGATACGATCCGTGAAAAATTCGCCGTTATGAATGTTCATTCACAACTTCAACCAAAGGAAAAAACCTGGAGTATTTACCATGAAGCAAATATTAATAGTTGATGATAACATTTCGATTCTGAAACAGATCAGCGCCCAGCTCGCCGGAAGCTACGAAGTGTCCCTGGCCAAGTCCGGCATTTTGGCGCTGCAGATCTGCATGAGGGAAAAACCGGACCTTATCCTTCTGGATATTGAAATGCCCGATATGAACGGCTTTGAGGTTATCGAAAAGCTGAAGAAAAACCCCTATCTGGACCGGATCCCGGTGATCTTTCTCACCGCCAGCCGCGACAGCGCCACGGAGGTAAAGGCGCTGGAATCGGGGGCCCGGGACTTCATCACCAAGCCGGTGGAAAAAAGCGTTCTGGTTCACCGCATAGAGCTGCATCTGCGGTTTTCTTCCTATCAGGCCCAGACGGAACAAATGGTAACGAATCTTTCCGACAGCATCGCATCTTCTTTTGCGGAGCTTATCGAATGTCGTGATGAAAACACCGGCAGCCATGTGGTGCGGACATCACAATATTTCGATCTCCTGGGCCGGGAACTGATGAAGGAGGGCCTCTTTGCCGATGAACTGGTCCTGCCGGAGCTGCAGTTGATGGTCCGGGCAGCGCCGCTCCACGACATCGGGAAAATTGCCATCAGCGACCGGATACTCCTCAAGCCCGGGCAGCTGGACGACAGCGAATTTGCCATAATGAAACGCCATGCTGCCATTGGCGGTGAAATACTGGATCGGATGTACAAGCGGATGCCGGCCCAACAGTACCTGCGTTATGCCTGCCTTATTGCCAATTCCCATCATGAACGCTGGGACGGCAAGGGGTATCCCCTGGGCCTCAGTGGAAACTACATACCCCTCTCCGGCCGCATCATGGCGGTGGCGGATGTGTATGATGCCCTCATGGATAACCGGGTGTACCGCAAAGGCATGAGCCACCAGGTGGCCTGTAACATTATCGACGCCGGATCGGGCACCCAGTTCGATCCTCAAATAGTGGAAGCGTTCAAAAGAGTAAAGGATGAAATCCTCCCTGCGGAGCAGGAATAACAAGGAGGCGAAGAATGTCGGAAAAGCTGAAGAAAACCATCATGGCTATTGATGATGACATCACCGTTCTTACGTCAATTCGGACCATTTTGGCAGGGCACTTTGAAGTATGCCTTGCCAAGTCCGCCGACATGGCCTGGACTATTTTGAATAATAACACCAGGGTGGATATGATCCTGCTGGATGTGGAAATGCCCAATGTATCGGGGATCGAGTTTGTGGAAATCCTTAAAAAGCTGAGCAGCTATTACTACATACCGGTTATTTTTGTTACCTCCCACGCAACTCCGGAAGTAATCCGCAAGGCAAAAGAAAACGGAGCCGTGGGTTTCATTGCCAAGCCTTTTGCCGCCAGAACGCTGTTGGAAAAAATCAACTCTTACTTTGTAAAATCCGGGGAACAGTTCGGTAACCAGGAAATTCTGATCCAAAAACTGCGCCTTATGGATAATGCATGCAAAAAGGGCCTGAGCAGCGAAACAGAAAAACTGGCGGATCAACTATCCAAGATACATATCAACCTGGATACGGACAGCCGTGTTATCGACATCTGTAAATATGCCCATGCCCTTGAATACAAAACGGCTGTCGAAAAAATAACCGAGACCCTGGAGTTTCTATCCAAAAGAGGGGGATCGAAAAACGATGAAAATATTAACCGCCTATAGCCGCGATCCGGATGATCCTGAAAAAGCGGTAGAGGATATTCTGGGTCAGCTTGATCTTGAAAACCGGCTGCTTAAAAATTCCGCAGCCCTGCTTTTCTGCCATACGGAGTTTATCAAGCTCGGCGTGGCGGAGGCCCTCTGCAAAAAACTTCCCTTTGAAACAGCGGGTTGCAGCTCCCAGTGTTTTGCCGTAAACAGCGCAGCGGATGAGATACTGCTCAGCCTTACCGTCTTTACCGGCGATGACATGGAATTTGCCTTAGGAATTTCAGAGCCCCTGACGGAAGACGCGGAAACGCGGATGGAGGATGCCTACCGGAAAACCGCCGCTTCCCTTTCTGCGGGACCCAGCCTAATCTTCGCCCTGGAACCCCTGATGACCAGTATGGGGGGCGATACCATCACCGCAGCCCTCGACCGCGCCTCCGGGGGAGATATACCGATCTTCGGCACCTGCGCCATGGATTCGGGCACAAAAATCAGGGACCCGGAGACCTTTTACCAGGGCAAGGCTTACCGGGATAGAACGGCCCTGCTGCTTATATCAGGCCCGGTGAAGCCCCGCTTCTTTTCCGCCCTGTATCCGGACAAGTCGGTTTTTGCCCAGGACGCCACCATCACCGGCGCCCGGGATAACCTGATCCAGAGCATCAATAATATACCGGCCCTGGCCTATCTGGAAAAGGTCGGTATCGCACACAGAGGCGGCGGCATCGACGTCATTCCTTTACTGATAGACTACGGCGGTGCAGAGGAGCCGGAGATAATCATCATGAAAGAATTTACCCCCGAGGGCGCCCTGATTTGCAGCCGGAAGGTTCAGACCGGAGGCTTCCTGAACATAGGTTCCACCACCGCGGATTTTGTACTGGAGACCGCCGCCGCCCTGTGCAAAAACATCAGAAAAGATCCGGATCATTCGGCGCTGTTTATGTTTTCCTGTTTCAGCCGTAATTTGGCTTTGGGG
Organism: Spirochaetia bacterium; assembly: GCA_025997615.1. Lineage (GTDB taxonomy): Bacteria > Spirochaetota > Spirochaetia > Treponematales > Breznakiellaceae > BNUV01. The sequence continues at coordinate 4,339 of BNUV01000091.1, read as the reverse complement.
GATCCCATGGCGGAAACAGGGGTTATTCAAAGAGAATTAAAGGACCTCCCCATCCCTTATGTGTTTTGCTATTCCGGGGGTGAGATTTGCCCCCAATATACCGGGCCCGGGGAAACGGTGAACAAGTTTCATCAGTACGCCCTGATAGCCTGCCTGCTTTAGGAGATTTTGCGGATGGAAACATTGCAAACGGAGATGAATGAAAGGCTCCTCTTTCTTGAAAAAGAAAATAAACGCATCACCGGGGAGAACCAGACCTTAAGGCGCCGGTATGAGGCCGCCCAAAATACGATTGACCGGAACAAGGGCTACAACCATTCCCGGGATCAACTGTTTGAAGCCCTCTCGGCCGAAAATGCAAGTCAGAAAAAATTCTTCCGTTTGTTACTGGAAAATGTTCAGGATATTATGGTGCTTCTGGATCATGAACGGCGGCTGGTCTATTGTTCCGATGTTTTTATGGACCGTGCCGGAATTTCCAGTTTCGGCATTATCGCCGAGCAGGAATTCGATAAAATTTTGCCCCAATATGCCGAAAGCGGCGCCGTAAAAATCGTCCTTGATGCTCTGGAAATGGCTATTCAGCAGCGAAAAAGCTGGCGGCTGGATCAGGCCCTGGATATAGGTTTTATGGACAATCCCCGGCAGTACCGTATCTATATCTCCCCCATGCTGAGGGAAGACGGATACCCCGAGGGAGCGCTGCTTCTGTTCTATGATCTTACGGAGATCATCATGGCCAAAGAACAGGCCGAACAGGTAAGCCGGGTAAAGTCCGCTTTTCTGGCCCAGACGAGCCACGAGATCCGCACCCCCATGAACGCCGTCCTCGGCATGAGCGAGCTGGCCCTGCGGGCGGACTCCCTGCCCAAGGTTCTGGAATATGTGGAGGGGATCAAGCAGGCGGGGCAAAATCTCATGACCATCATCAACGATATTCTGGACATTTCAAAGATCGAAGCGGGAACCCTGGAGATAAACCCGGCGCCCTATTCTCTGGCCTCTCTGCTCAACGACGTGATCAACATCATCCGGCTGCGGGTGGTGGAAAAACCAATCCTGTTTCTCGTTTATGCCGATGCGGGCATACCGGACAGCCTCTCCGGCGACGAGGCCCGGATCCGGCAGATACTGCTGAACCTGCTTTCCAATGCGGTAAAGTACACCCAGAAGGGTTTTATCCGGCTCACGGCAAAAATGGAAAAGCTTGAAGCCCGGAGTATCACCCTGATGTTCGAAGTGGCGGACAGCGGCATCGGGATCCGGGAAGAGGATATTGCCGTTTTGTTCCACCGGTTCATACGGCTCGACATGACGAAGAACCATGGTATTGAAGGTACGGGCCTGGGCCTGGCGATCGCCCGGAACCTTTGTAAGGCCATGGGCGGGGATATCAGCGTAAACAGCACCTACGGTGAAGGATCGGTGTTCAGCGTCCGGCTCCCCCAAACTTGTCTGGCGGAGGATCCCCTGGCGCGGGTGGAAAACCCGGGCGCTAAAAGCGTTCTCTGTTACGAGAAAAACGAACTCTACGCCGAATCTGTCGCTTATGCCCTGAAGAATCTTCAGGCGCCGGTAAAAGTCTGTTCCGGGGAAGAAGAATTTTTCCGGGAACTTGAGGGGGGAAATTATCCCTTTACCTTTATCAGCTCCGGTGTAAAAGAAAAAGCCGCAGAACTGATAGCGGAAAAAAAGATCAAAACAACACTGGTGATCCTCGCCGGTCCCGGAGAAACGGAAGACAGCCTCAGGGGATCGCTCAATTCTCCCTGGCAGAATACGCCGAGGGTAAATATGCCCGCCTATGCAGTACCGGTGGCAAATGCGCTGAACAGCGAGACTGCGGCGGAACCGAAAAGAAAACAGGGCGGAAGGTTCACCGCTCCCAGGGCCAGGATCCTCGTGGTAGACGATATTTCCACCAACCTGGTAGTTACCGCAGGACTTCTGGCCGCCTACCGCTGTCATGTGGATACCTGTACCTCCGGCGCCGAGGCCATCCGTTTAGTGCAGCAGAACAACTACGACATGATCTTTATGGATCACATGATGCCCGAAATGGACGGCATCGAAAGCACCCGCCGTATCCGCGATCTGGAGGGAGACCATTTCAAGCGGCTGCCAATCATTGCCCTGACCGCCAACGCCATCACCGGCATGAAAGAGATGTTTCTGGAGCAGGGCCTCAACGATTACCTGAGTAAGCCCATTGAGATAGCCCGGCTGGATATCATCATGGAAACATGGATCCCGGCGGATAAAAAAATACAGAAAACCGAAGACGATGATGATGGAGAGAAAGACGAAGGACTTCTCGAGGGGATGATCGTCGAAGGCCTCGACCTCGTCATGGGGAAGGAACGGTACCGGGAGAAGATGTATCTGGAGGTGCTGCGGTCTTATTCGGTGCATACACCGGCCCTGCTGGAGAAGCTGCGGGGCATGACAAAGGAAACTATCGGGGAATACACGATTGCCGTCCACGGACTTAAGGGCGCCACCTACGGTATCTGCGCCAATGACATTGCAAAACAGGCCGAAACTCTTGAACACGCAGCCCGGAGCGGCGACCTGACCTGCATCGAAAAAGAAAACGGCTCGTTGATAAAATCGGCGGAGGGACTTTTGAAACGGATCCGCGGTATACTGGAGAAGGCCGCCGGAGAAAATGAAGAAAAACCAAAAGCGGTTTCCCCGGACCCGGCTTTATTGAAACAACTGCTGGAAGCCTGCAAACGATACCGGGCGAATGTGATGGAAGAAATTCTGGTTAAACTGGAATCTTATGAATACGAAAAGGGCGAATTGGTGGTTTGGTGCCGTGAACAGGTGGATAACCTTGAGTACGATGCTATCCGGGAACGGCTGGAGGCCATTACAGTATGAACAGTAAAAATTTTATCGCCAGAAATATTGTTGTATTTCTCTTCATTTTTTCGTTTATCGTCGTATTTTTTGTAACTTCCTATGCCAACAGGCTCATCGGATTTACCATGCAAACCATGCAGTATCACATTGAACAGCGGCTGATGAGCGCCTCCAGGCTGGCGGCGGAAATAACCAGCGCCGAAGAACTGGATCAATACCAGCGCATTGAAGATATGAATCTGCCCTCATATCAGGCCCTGCGTAGAAAACTGCTGGATTTTTCCCAAAAGGCCGATGTTCATTTTGTTTACTATTTGCGGCCGGTCGGCCAGAACGAGTTTCAGTACATCGTAGATAACGACTTTGATGAAAAGACCCGGGTGGGCCTGGATACCCCTCCCTATGAACGTCTGCCCTGGATAGTCCCGGCGCTGGAGGGCCGGACGGTTTGTTCCGGTCTGGGAAACTACACCCCCGGCTGGGAAGGCATCGTGACTGCCTACTCCCCCGTATTTGATAAAAACGGAGAGGCGGCGGCCCTGATAGGGGTAGATATATATGATGAACCTATCGTATCGGCCCGGCGGATGGTACAGATTCTGGGCCTTGTGCAGATAATTGCCCTACTCATGATTTTCGCCAGCGGCCTCATCTGCCTGGTCAGTTACCGCAAAGAAACAAAACGCGCCAACAAGGCAAATCAGGCAAAATCCACCTTCCTTGCCCAGAAAAATGCCGGGGCCGAATCTGCCGCTTATACCCTGCAAAATCTGGGAGTGACGGCAAAGAAATTCATCGGAAGGTTTACCGCCCCCGACGCCCGGATCCTTGTGGTTGATGATATTCCTACCAATCTGGTAGTGGTTGAGGGACTGCTCACCGTTTATCGCTGCCAGGTGGATACCTGCTGCTCCGGCATTGAAGCCATTCAGGCCGTGCAGAATAATCATTACGATGTGGTTTTTATGGATCATATGATGCCGGAAATGGACGGTATCGAAAGCACCCGCCACATCCGCAGCCTCGATGGCGACTACTACCAGCGGCTCCCCATAATTGCCCTGACCGCTAACGCTACCACCGGTATCAGGGAAATTTTTCTGGAACAGGGCTTTAGCGATTACCTGGGCAAGCCCATTGAGATAGCCAAACTGGACGGCATCCTGGAAACATGGATCTCCGTTGATAAAAAAATGCGGAAGGAAAAAGAGGATCAACCGGAGGATGAACAGGGCGAAGTATTGAAAAACCTGATCATTGAAGGAATCGATACAGCCAGGGCACGGGAACGGTACCGGGGGAAAATATATATCGAGGTGCTCCGCTCATACACGGTCCATACTCCGGCATTACTGGAAAAATTGCGGATATTAACAAAGGAAACTCTTTCCGGCGAAACCATCATGGACTTCACCATCACCGTCCACGGCCTGAAAGGTTCAACCTACGGCATCTGTGCCGATGGAGCCGC
>BNUV01000090.1 GCA_025997615.1 Spirochaetia bacterium | reverse complement strand
GGCCATTTATGCGCCTCATCAGGAAGTTGGGGACTTCGTCGTGGTGGTAAACGCCCTGGTGGAGAAGTTGAGCGGCCAAAACCTTGTCGGGTATCTCCGGCCCCGCCTTTTTGAGCCCCTGGGTTTTTCCCCCGATGTCTGGTGTGTGGAGCGTCCCGAAGGAGGCGACTGGGGGGGATCGGGTTTGGTATGTTCTGCCGCAGATCTCGCGAAGTTCGGCCTCTTCCTGCTTAACCGGGGGAATTGGCAGGGAAAGCAGATCATACCCGAATGGTATATGAAAGAAGCCTGTTCACCCCTCATCGACACCAGGGTATCTGTGGGAAGCCCGGAATTCAGCTTCGGTTACGGATACCAGGTCTGGATGACCCGGTACGGATTCTGTACCAACGGCATGGGGAGTCAGCACGCTTTTTGTTTTCCCGAAAAAGATCTGATCCTCGTGACCACCGCCGATACCCAGGCCGTACCTTCAGGATCGGATCTCATCCTCGATTATTTTTGGGAAGATATCTATTCCCGCCTCTCAGAGGAAAAAATCCCGGAAAACAAAAACGGTTTTTCAAAGCTGAATAAAAAACTAACAACCCTTGAATTCCCCCTGCCGGAGGGCGAAACGTATTCCCCCCTGGCAGAAAAAATCAACGGCAAAACCTGGGTTCTCGATGAAAATTCCATGAAGATAAAAAAGCTGCAATTCAGTTTTTTTGAAGATGAAGTTGTGATGAACTATACCAATGCATCGGGAGACCATGAGCTGCGTTTTGGTATTGGTAAATATGTTTCAGGGCTTTTCCCCGAAACCCATTACTTTGGAAGGCAGATCGGGAAAGCCCTGGGCAGGGGCTATCGCTGCAAGGCATCGGGGAGCTGGTTCAACACCGCTTCCCTTTCGGTGTATGTTTACCTTGTTGACGATTACCTGGGAACGCTCAAGATGAATTTTTCTTTCAACGATGATCACATCACCCTCATCATGAGCAAAACCGCCGAATGGTTCCTTGAAGAATATTCCGGCACGGCCTCGGGGAAAATTTTACCCTGACATTACCGCAGATTCGCTTTGACAAAGGCGGCGGATTTTTCCGCCAGTGCGTCCATGTCGGGGTTGGTAACAATATCCCGCCATACCGCAACCGCCCGGCCTATGCTGCCGCCCTGGGTAATAAAGGGTTCCATTACCAGGGGCCCGGAAAAATTAATAGCATCCAGGGCTTTCTTTATTTCCCCCCAGGGCTGGCGCCCCATCCCCGGGAGCTTGCGGTTTGGTTCCCCCAGGTGGAGGGCTGCAAGGTGTTTCCCCGCCTTGCGGATGGCATCGCCCAGGGAATCTTCCTCGATGTTCATGTGGAAGGTATCCAGCAGGATATTACATCCCGGGCTGTTGACTTCCTTGACATAGGCCAGGGCTTCGTCGCAGGTATTGATGAGGAATTGCTCGAAGCGGTTAATAACCTCCACATTCAGCATGACCCCGTGGTCTACCGCAAAAGGGGCAAGTTCCTTCATGCTTTTAATACTTTGCTTCAACAGGGGAACCTTGGTATTCATATCCTTGGGGAAAACCGCCGGCCAGTAACTGTGTACCGTCCCGCTGATAAGGCCGCCTCCCATCTCCTCCACACCCAGGATTACCTTCTTCATAAATTCCACCCCTCCCTGCCGGACCTGCTCGTTCAGGGATGAAAGATCATATTCCTTATCAAGCCCCATACCATAACTGAGGAGCATGCCTTCCTTGTCGGCCTTTTCTTTTATCCGATGCCGGTAATCGCTGTTCCTGGCTGCCAGGACCGCCGCGTGCAGTTCTACTAAATCAAAGCCAAGGCGCTTTGCTTTATCAATGAAGGGTAAAAAATCGACATCCCACTCGTGAACCCAGTAGGCGTAAAATATTCCGACCGGTCTATGCATAGTAATTTCCTCCATCACCAATACTATATCAATACTATTTTTGGAACCGGTATTTACGGATCACCATGACCATAAAAGCGGCGATAAAAAACAGGGTGGGCAGACTGGGCAGGACGATAGACGCCACCGGCAGGGAGCCAAGGAAAAATTTGCCCCCGGTGATTATGCCGAAAAGGTCCAGCACCGAGTAGACGGTTTCCACATAGGCGGTAATAGTTCCCGCTACCACCAGCATCCAGGCTAAATCCCGGGTTCTTGCCCAGAGCATAATGGCGAAAAAAGCCGCCGCCGCCCCCAGTATGAGTCGGCTTGAAATATACACTGTTTCGCCAATATCCATAGGTAAAAGTATCTGAAATCACGGGGAAAATGCAAGGCATGGATGTCAGGCCGTTATGGTGAGGCCTTCACGGGCCATGGTCAGCTCCAGGCGATTGTCACCGGTGGTGTTGTAGGTCCGGTTGATCTGGTCCCGGTAATCCCATTCGAGCTGGGTCAGGGCGGTGTCGTTCCGGTTGGGATCGTGATGGAAAAACACGAGGTGTTTAACCGCCGCTTTTTCGGCGTTCTCTATGGCGCGTTCGTAGGAGCTGTGGCCCCAGCCTTTCTTGCCCGCCTGGTATTCGGCCTCCGTGTACTGGGTGTCGTGGACAAGAACATCGGCATTTTTGAAAAAGTTGATCACCTTTTCATTTTCTTCACGGGCCGCCGCATCTCCTTCACGGGCGGTGTCTTCATCATAATTGCGGTCGCCGGGTTTTGAGGGGAAAAGATTTCTGAATGGTTCGTGATCGTAGGCGGTCACTATGGATTTGCCCTGATACTCAAAACGGTACCCTAAACAGAGGATGGGATGGCTGAGGTATTTGGTTATCACTTTAACACCGCCGCCCAGATCCAGGGTGGTTTCTTTTAACTGGCCGTACTCAATGTGGGCCGAAAGATCGCTTTGCCGCACGGGCCAAAAACGGTAGGAAAGCTGGGCGCCGATGATCGATTCCAGGGTGTCTTCTTCGTAGGAAACGGGGCCGCGGATCCGCAGTTTGGTGGTGGAAATAAAAAGCGGGGCGAACATGGGCAGTCCCATGATGTGATCCCAATGGGTGTGGGTAAGAAAAATATCCGTATCAATCGGACGCTTTTTGAAATCGTTGTCCATGAGCCAGTCGCCCAGGGGTTTGACCCCGGTGCCCAGATCAACGATCATGAGCCGGTCATCGGCCCGGATTTCGAGACAGGAGGTGTTGCCCCCGAAAAAAATCGTGTCCTGCCCCGGAACAGGAATTGAACCGCGGGTACCCCAAAAACGTACAGACAGCATAAACGCTCCATTATCTATATTCTAAGGAAAATTGCGGCTTTTTCAATCTCCGTGTGTACGGTATTTTTGAGAGGCGCAAAAACATCGCTTGGTACCTTCAAAAATTTCCAGACACTTTGTTCAACGTAGCGGGGATAGCGGTCGCCGGAAAAACCGAGTTCGGCGGTGCAGGCAAAAAAATTCGCCGCGATGATCGTGTAAAGCAGATCCTTATGGGCGCCTGAGTATTCATCATAATGATGATGATAGACAACCGCATCGCCGATAGGGCCTTCGAGCTGCCATGCTTTGACGATCAGCTCCCCGGCGGTGCAGTGGTTTATCCCCATGGTTTGTTCTTCTTCCCAAAACAAAGGCTTCCGGTTACGGTCGGCGGCGCTGACGGCCTTAATACATTCCTGGGCCCTCACCGCATTGAGGGGGATCTTCCCCAGATCGTGGAGCAGCCCGGCGGTAAAATATTCTTCCAAAAGTTTTGGATCGATGCCCCGCATTTTTGCCAGTTGCTTCGCCGCCACCCCGACGCAAAGTGAATGACGCCAGAAACCTTCCGCATCGAGGCCCAGGGAATTATTTTTTGGCGACAGATTTTGCACCACGGTGGTGGACAGCACCAGATTTTTGACGGTGTTAATTCCCAGCATGATGATGGCCCGGACAAGGTTGGTCACCTGCTGCCCCAAACCGTAATAGACGGAATTAATGAGTTTTAACATCCGGCCCACCAGCACCGGGTCCAGTGAAATGACATGATTGAGGTCCGCCGGGCTCGTGTCCTGATTGTTGCAGACTTCAAGAACTTTTGAAACCGAAGTGGGAAGGCTGGGCATATTTTTTATATACCCTTCGATGCTTTTCACTGCCTCTTCGGTCATTGCTCCCCCAGGGTTCTACTTTGCTGTTTTTAACGGCCGGGCGCTCGCTTCACGGGAGAATTCCCCCGGCTCGCCACTATGATCATACGCCGCCACGGCAAAATAGTACAGGGTTCCGTTCCGAAGGCCTTCTATCCGCAAAGAGCTGCGGTTTCCCGCATCCAGGGGTGATATTCCCAGCACGGCGTGATCCCCGAAATACTCGCCCTGCACTGTCCCGTAATAAACGAGATAGCCCGTCACGTCCTGACCAGGGCTGGCCCTCCAGGAAAGCTCTACGGCGCCATCCCGGGCCGCTGCGGTGAGAAGGGAGGGCGGTATGGGCGGGCCGTTGTTCCGGTATACGATCCGCAGCTCATCCAGATAGGGGGTGGACTCGCCATTCCCCGAAGGATAAAAATCCGCGGCAAGCTGGATAAAACGGCCCTTGATTTCCGGCGGCAGGGCGGCGCCGGGGGTAAATGGCCGCCAGTCTTCCTCGGTCCACTGATACGGCGAATCGCCGGCCCGGATAAAAAACTGCAGAGCCGCATTGTCCCGGAAACGGAAATCCCCGGCGCCTGAATATTCGTTCTGTATGGTTTTGCCCGAAATAGAAGCCCGGCCGCCGGAAGCGTACACCTTGAGGAGGCTGCTGTTTCCTTTTCCCAGATCGATGAACCGGCTTTCAACCCGGCCGCCGGAAGCGGGGTATTTGCTGAGTTCGGGACTGTTCACATAACGGCTGTACATTTTAAGCTCATCCAACAGGCCCATGAAACGGTCCCCCAGGGTCATCCGGCCGTCTTCTCCCATGATCGGGGTGTAGACTTCGCCGCCTTCGCGGCCTGAGGAGGTGGTATGGGTGATGGCCTCCGCCTTGCCGTTGACCAGATATTCCAGAAGCCCCGTGCCGGCATCAAAACGGAGCAGGTGATGGCTCCACGATTTGGGGGCCAGGGGGGAAAAACCGTTCAGCGAAATCGTGAGGCTTTGTTTGCCGTCGGGGGAGGAAAAGAAATCGTCGAAAGACCACTGGAGGCGGTTTTTGGCGGCGACGCAGTAGATACGCTGAAAAACAAAGTCCCCCGAAGGCAGCGGCTTGGAGGATGACCAGGCGAGGATCTGTTCGCCGTTTTCCAGGTTCATGGGGTAAAGCCAGAATTCCAGGCTGAAGTCCCGGACGTACCGGCCCGCCGCCAATTGGGCACCAGTGGCGCCAGTGCCAGTGGCACCGGCCAGGGGCACCAGTGCCAGGGAATTGCCGCCGGTTTTACCGCCATCGCCGTTAAAGAGCGCCGCCCCGGAACCGGCGCGGGCCCATCGGGAGTCAGCCGCCGACAAGGCAGGGCCTGCAAAGACCCGGTAATGGCCGGTTTTATCAGCAAATAAATGGGGCTTTCCTTCATCAAAAGAAAGGGCCAGATCCAGGGTTGGATCGGCGGTACCACTGGAAGGGCCGCTGGCGGCCTTCAGGGCCAGCACCGGGTGGGGCCGTAACACGGAAACTTCATCAACACCGGTCCGTTTTTCGATGAGGTTCCAGCCCGATGATGAGCCTATCACAAAAGTTTTTTCGCCCACGGCGTAGAGGCTACCGGAAACGAAAAAAAGAATATAAAATGAACAAAAGAGGAAAACATTTTTCATCTTTATAATTATCGGTAAAAAAGAATATGAAAAATAGCGACTATTCGGCAAATTATGCTTCCCTCAAGGCCGCCGCCCACGACGCCCCCTTCGATCCGGGGGTTTATATCATGCATGATGATGAAAACCGCATCATCTATGTGGGTAAAGCCAAGGCCCTGAAAAACCGCCTTTCATCCTACTTTTCCGGTGATAAGGATCCAAAAACCCAGGCCCTGCTGAAACACGCCCGGTCCATCGAAACGATCCTCGTCTCCAACGAATACGAGGCGCTGCTTCTTGAAAACACGCTGATCAAACAGCATACGCCCAAATACAACATCAACCTGAAAGACGGGAAAACCTATCCGGTGATCCGGGTAACGGCGGAACCTTTTCCCCGGGTGTTCAGGACCCGGCATATTATTGAGGACAGGTCCCTTTACTTCGGGCCCTTCCCCAATGTTCAGGCGGTAGATTCTCTTCTGGAACTGGTGGATAAACTTTTTCCCCTGCGAAAATGCCGGAGCTTAAAAAAAAGGGTAAGCCCCTGTTTGTACTATCATCTTGGCCGCTGTCAGGCGCCCTGCTGCGGGAAAATCACCGAAGAAGAGTACGGCCGCCATGTGGAAAGGCTGCGGAAATTGCTGGCCGGGGAAACCGCCCCCCTGATTGCCGATCTCACCGCCGATATGAGGCAGGCCGCGGCGGAGCTGAAGTTTGAACGGGCGGCGCAGCTGCGGAATGCCCTCAGGGCCATCGAGGATCTTTCCGGGGAAAGCTCTGTGGTAGACCGGGACCCCGAGGGCCGGGATTACATCGCCTGGGCGGAAGAGGGCATTTTGACGACCTTTACGGTTTTTTCCATGCGGGGGGGTAAAATGACCGGCCGGGAAGTTTTCAGCACCAAGTCCGCCGCCGATGAGGGGGACTCGCTGGAAACTTTTGCCGCCTCCTACTACAGCCCGGACCGGCCGCCGCCGCCGAAAATTTATCTGGCCATGGGGGACAGGGATTTTTCCGGCCTCCTCCGCTGGTTCACCGAACAATTCGGGCTTACCCCGGAACTCTGCCCCCCACAGGAACGCCGTCACGAGGCGGTTCTGGCCATGGCCCGGCAAAATGCCCTGGAAGACCTGCGGCGGCGGCTCCGGGAACGGGGCGCAGGGCCGGCGCTGGATGAACTGGCCCGGGCGCTGGGCCTTTCGGGCCGGCCCGAGCGGATCGAAGGTTTTGATATTGCCCAGCTTGACGGCAAATATCCGGTGGCATCCCTGGTGTCTTTCAAAAACGGCGCCCCGGACAAAAAAAATTACCGCTACTTCCGGCTCCGGTCCGTGGTGGGCAAGGTGGACGACTTTGCCGCCATGCGGGAGGCCGTACACCGCCGCTATTCCCGGCTCATAAAAACCGGGGCAGAGCTTCCCGATCTGGTCCTGGTGGACGGCGGCATAGGCCAGGTGAATGCCGCCAAGGGCATTTTTGATGAGCTGGGGATGGACTGCGGTTTGGCAGGATTGGCCAAACGGGATGAAGAAATCTGGCTGCCCCATAACGGCGAACCGGTCCGGCTGTCAAAACGTTCCGAGGCCCTGAAGGTGCTTCAGTTTGTCCGGGATGAAACCCACCGTTTTGCCACGGGCCTCAATCAACGGCTGCGGTCCAAGGACCTTTTCCTCCCCACGCTGGAATCGGTGGATGGCATAGGCCCCAAGCGGGCCGCGATGATCATGAAAACCTACGGCGATTTGGAAAAGATCGCCCGAGCCCTGCCAGAGGATATGGCGGAACAATGCAGCATCAGCGCCGCCGCCGCAAAAGCCGTCCGGGCCGCCGCCGCCCTGGCCCTGGAAGACCGGGAAGCCGCCAAAAAACGCCTGGCCGGGGGAAAAACGCACCGGGGCGGCGGCTATAGGCCAGCCAGCTCACGCTCGGGGGAATCGCTGGCTGTGGAGGCGGGGGCAGTAGCGGAGGCCGAGGCGGAGTATGGCGGGGAAGGAGAATCCTAGCAAAAACAATTCCCTACTTATTCCCCAGCCCGAATTTGTAGCCGAAAATAACAAGGTTTGCCGTGCTGTCACTTTCACCTATTGCGGCTGTATCAACATAGATATATTCAGCAAACAAAATACCCGGTCCAATATTCGCCCCGATCGATGCTTCAAGGGTAAGTCCGGCGCCGATGGTATACCCTATACCGGCGTTGAGTTCAATTTTACCAATCGGCAGGGTTAATTCGGCCACAAGCGGAAATAACGGAATACTGCTGTCGCCTATTCCTACTCCTGCGTTTACCTCGAAGGCAAAATATTTGAATATCTGAAGCTGCCCCTGGACACCCACCGCAAATATTTGCATTTCCCTCAGATTTGGATCTACCTCTCTAACGGTATCTCCAGAATAGGGGTACGTAGTTTTTGTCACAAAATGATAAGTATACGATCCAAAACCAATAATCGGAGCAAGATAAAACCATTTGTTTTTCCATGCATCAATATCCCGAGGCTGGCTTGCCTGCTTCGCTTCGCCGGAACCGCTTAAAAAATAGGCCAACTGCTGATCGTTGTTTCGTATGGAATAAGATGATGATGATTCCCGTACGGCGTTTTTCATGTCTATTGCGTAAAGCCTGAACCGGTATGCGGTGCCCGAATAGGAAAGAGAACCGGTTATTACAAAAGCGGCGCCAAGCTGATTGCCGATTGACTGAATTTCTTTATCGTCGACCTCTCCGGAAAGCTGGTAGCCCCTTTCGGCACGTATCGCATCCACCCGTGATCTTTCGACAACTTCCAGCTTTTTATGATTCACCAGAATATCCATTATTTCATCAAGCACGTACATCGATAAATCATCGGATGGTGTATTGAAATTCAAAACCGCAACTTTTGTTTTTTCCGGCAATTCGTCTTCAATGCTTTTTGCTGCTGACTGGATGGCATTTTCCAAACTTACCGTTTGCTGCGAATATGCAAAACCGCCAATAATAAACATGATACCCAGAAAAAGCGTTTTTTTCATCTTCATACTCCTCTCCAAATAGCTTAACGAAGCAAAAAACTCCGCGGGTCGTCATTCTCTTTCAACGGGGGAGAGGCAGGAACGGTTCCCTGAAGGGGCAAAAGTTGTTTGGTAACGGCAAGGGCCAATTGCTTGTGTTCCCTGGTCAGGGCAGAAAAACCCCTCCGTAAGCGCTCAAATTCCTTTTCTTCCTGTTCCGTCATTGGTATTCCTTTACGCTTTTTATGAGAGAATTATAACGCTCTGTATGAGAATATGTCAACTACTCTCTTTAGGAGTCATGTAAACTTGTTATGAGAGCGTTTTTGTGGTACTTTAATAGAACCGGAAGGGGTATAAATGTCGGTAAATGAACGGATTAAGCAAGTTCGCCAAAGTTTAAAGCTATCCCAAATCAGCTTTTCCAGGGGGATTTTTTTAAGTAATGGGTATTTTGCGGAGATAGAGCTTGGAAACCGTAAGGCGAATGATCGCATAATTGAGTTGATTTCCACCAAATACAGCGTTTCCCGGAACTGGCTGGAAAGCGGCGAGGGAAAAATGTTCGACAGCCCCCCGCCGGACAAGGATCTTGCGCAGATGATGGCAGTTTTTAGTGAGCTAAACCCCCAATTCAGGGAATTTGTGCTGCATTTTATCGGACAGTTGCTGAAATTGCAGAAAAACAGCCCCGGAATTCCGGAAAATACGCCTTACGGGGAATAATATGGAACTTTTTCATAGAAAATTTGACAAATCATACATAATAATGTACATTAAATAATGGATAGCAATAATGCAAGCGGAATACTATGAGAACCGTTAAATATTCAGATACTAGTTTGCCTAAAGTAAGCGAAAAGGATTGGATGGAATTGGGAGAACGCGCCAAACGTATCAGCGATGATGAGATAGACTATTCTGATGCTCCGGCAACCGAAGATTTCTCTGCCTTTAAGAGGTGGAACGATCCCACCCTGTTCAGGCCCATCAAGCAGGATATCCATATCAAAATAGATGCCGATATCCTGGCTTGGCTTAAAAGCGGCGGGAAGGCGTATCAGACCCGGATTAACGCCATACTCCGTAATGCCATGTCCGCCGTCGGCAGCGTGTAAAATTACCTCATCAATGTACCTATCTTAATTTTGGTGTCAGACGACTATGGCGCGTCTTTAATATTCATCTGTTGGATGTTATTCTTAACCATATCAATGATGTCCTGTTCATAATCATAAATTGCGCGCTTCGACGGATATGCCGGATGCCAGACATTAAGATACAGTTTATGGTTCTTAACCACATATTCGATCTCATTATACTGTTTTGCTTCATCTTTTGTTATACCTAAATCATTGGCAAAGTTCCAGAAAACATTGCCAAAACCACAAATAATAATCTGAGGATCATAGGCTTCTATTTGCCAAAGTAAAACTGGCTTCCAAAATTCATATTGCCGGGCAATTTCTGTGATATTGGAGGAATGACCAGCCGGCATTTTGTTGATGTTAACATACGCGATTTCCTGAAAAACCTTTGCCATGTTTTTATCAATTTTGGGGAGCGTAGCGTATGGTTGAAAACCATGCAGTAACGAGTATGTAACATAAGTCATCGGCCGCCATGTTGGAGTATTCCCATCATGGTCCTCTTGCTCAAAAGCGTCATGCCAATACCAGTCTCCGCCCTCATGTTCGGTTCCGCCTCCTTCATACCCTTCTTTCAAAATCCAGCAAATACGATATTTACTCCTGCCATATTTTTCTGGATTTATTCCATCATAAATTGGCTTTGCCGCTTCGCTCATTTTTCCACCATCCTCGGCAAGACGATCAACAAATTCCTGGATAAGAACTTCCTGCTCTTTGAGAAAGTCAATGCGCTGCTCTGCGGTATGGAAACTATCTAGGTTCATTCTTTCCTCCTTTATATTTTGTACAGACCCAACTACCCGCGGGTACTTTATCTTGAAGCATCCTCATTTCATTCCTCCTCTTTGTCGTCGCCAATTAAAACATAAGCCTATTTTCCCATCGTAAAACTCCTATCGTGCTAGTTTCGCACCTGTAATATTTACCCGTCCCGATACTGGAACGGGTTTTATGCGCAGAAACATAGGTTTCCGCGCATAAATACCTTATGGCAGTGTAACCTCGGTAAAGCTGCCTCTGGGGGTAGTATCACCAAGACCGAGCTGTCCATCGCTGTTGTTCCCTGTGGCATAGACTTTTCCATCGCTGCTCAACACAACTGCGTGTCTACTACCCACGCTTATGGCGGTTATGTTCTTACCGCCTAAGCCCGTAACTTCGGTAAAGCTGGTTCTGTTGGTAGTATCACCAAGACCGAGTCGTCCATCGCTGTTTTTCCCTGTGGCATATACTTTGCGATCGCTGCCCAACGCAACTGTGTGCAAATCACCCGTGCTTATAGCGGTTATGTTCTTACCGCTTAAGCCTTTCACCTCGTTAAAGCTGGCTCTGGTGGCTTTATCACTAAGACCCAACTTCCCATCGCTCTTTTGTCCTGTGTCTTATCCTT
>BNUV01000089.1 GCA_025997615.1 Spirochaetia bacterium | reverse complement strand
GAGAGATAAGAGAGAAAGAAGTCAAATGGTAAAATAGAGAGAGAGCAAAGAGGGAGAAGGCATAGAGAAGAAGAAAGACGGTATGGAGTTAAGAGAAGAGATATAAGAAGATAAAAATAAAAAAATAAGAAGAAGAAATACAGAAAGCAACGAGGGGAAGAAGAGAGAGAAGAGTGGAAGAAAGAAAGAGAAGACAAAAGAGGAAGAGGGGGAAGTACAGAGGGAGAAAAAGAGAATGAAAGAAAGAGGAGAAAAAAAAGGAGAAAACAAGAAAGAAAAAAAGAAAGGTTTATATTTATAAACTGCCAAAAATAGAGAAAAAAACAATTCAAAAACGCCCCCCCCCCCCCCCCACGTCTGTTAAGTAATTTCTTTTTCGTCGTCCTGGCCGTCCTTTTGGTCACCGGCTGCCCCATCTCCCCCAACGAAGATCCCAATGAAGACCCTGTTGTGGCGGTTACCGGCATCACCAACGGGCCAAGCGCAGCCACTGCCGGAACGCCCCTCGTTCTTTCCGGTACGGTACAGCCTTCAAATGCTACCAACAAGACGATAGTCTGGACGGTGAAAGACGCCGGGGAAACCGGCGCGGCGATCAGCGGCAGCACTCTTAACACTACCGCCGCCGGAAGCGCGACTGTAACGGCTACCATCGTTAATGGTATAGCGGCGGGAACCGACTATGCCAAGGACTTCATTATTGCTGTTACGGTTGATGCCGACATCCTTAATCTCTCCGTCTACAGCACCTCCACAGAGATTAGCAACTTTATACAGACCATGGTAACAGGCAGGGAAAATAACGGCACAACGGCGGAAAAGGCCATTACAGTAAAGGTTGCCAACGCCAATTTTGCCAGCGCCGCAGCCATGACCCCGCTCTTGCAGGGTATTAACGACTATTATGTAAATCTGGAGATTATGAGCGGGTCGGGCGCGACCTTCCCTAACCTAAGCAGTGTTACATCGGGGGTTACCAAGGATAAAATTCTCTCCCTGATCCTGCCCGAAACGGTAACGGCAGTAGCGGCATACATAGCGAACTACAATGGCGCATTTTATGGTTTTACTGGTTTGACCAGCGTGAGCTTCCCCGGGGCAGTCACCATCGGCAGCGAGGCCTTCCAAAACTGCGGTAGCCTGGTCAGCGTCAACCTGCCAAAGGCTACCACCATCGGCGACAATGCCTTCCAAAACTGCGGTAGCCTGGTCAGCGTCAACCTGCCAAAGGCTACCACCATCGGCGGCGGTGCCTTCTTCCGCTGCACCAGCCTGGCCACCGTCGGCCTGCCAGTAGCTACCAGCATCGGCAACAGTGCCTTCTCCAACTGCGACAACCTGGACAGCGTCAGCCTACCAGCGGCTGCCAGCATCGGCAACTCGGCCTTCTCCAGCTGCCCCAGCCTGACCAGCGTCGACCTACCAAAGGCTACCAGCATCGGCTACTATGCCTTCACCTACTGCACCAGCCTGGCCAGCGTCAGCCTACCAGTGGCTGCCAGCATCGACAGCTATACCTTCAGAGGCTGCACCAACCTGGCCACCGTCGACCTGCCAAAGGTTACCAGCATCAACGGCTATGCCTTCGAAGGCTGCACCACTCTGGTCAGCGTCGACCTGCCAGTGGCTACCATCATCAGCGCTGGTGCCTTCTACGGCTGCACCAGCCTGGCCAGCGTCGACCTGCCAGCGGCTATCAGCATCGGCAACTTTGCCTTCTACGGCTGCACCAGCCTGGTCAGCGTCGACCTACCAGTGGCTACCAGCATCGGCAGCGAGGCCTTCTCCGGCTGCGACAGCCTGGTCAGCGTCAGCCTGCCTGTGGCTACCAGCATCGGTAACTATTTCTTCTACCTCTGCACCAACCTCTCAACCCTTACCCTGCCCGCAACACCGCCCACAAAGGATGGCTACATTTTTAGCGGAATTGGGACATCAAGCGCCTACCAGGCCATTACTATCCGTGTCCCCACCGGCAGTTCCGACAATTACAGTACCAGTACCTGGCCGCGGGGCACTAGCCAAAGCTACGGCGGCTACGTGACCGTGACTTTTGTGGAGTATTAAGGTTTTGGTATAGTGAACAGTTAGTGGGCAGCAGAGGAAGGGAGGGAAACCGCCCTTCTTCACTGTCCATGCTAAAGCCAACTCCAAACTCAAAAGGAGGACCCCTTGCATGAAGACATCAAAATCACCATCTCCCGCCTGGGGCCTCCTCGTTTTGTGCTTTTCCTGCTCCTTGCTTTTGCCGCAGGCGGTATATGCACAGGACTTTTCTTCTACAAGACGCAATCGGCCTTATTGGCGAAATACGAACGAAGCTCAAAACTCTGGAAGACGTTTACGCCGATAGCAGTGCCAACGGCGGCGCTCCTTAGCGGGAGGATCGTTTTTGCGGTGACCCGGTAATCTTCCTGCCCCAGTGCCCCCGGAGAGACTACTTCCCCTTCATCACGGGCGGCTGTGGGCAAAACCGGGGGTGAGTATAGGCCCCTTGACCAAAAGTACCAATTTTGATACACTAGAGACAATTATGGAAAAGAAACGAGTCGAAGCCCGTTTTTTCAAAACCCTGTCCGGAAAAGAGCCTGTTCGGGAATGGCTGAAAGGGCAGACAAAAGATGACAAAAAAACTATCGGTACTGATATTAACACCATAGAACGAACCTGGCCAGTAGGTTATCCATTGGTTAAAAAACTAGATACGGATTTAAATGAAAAATAGCGCAATTGGCAGCACTTTTGAAAGTTTTCTTGAGGAAGAAAATATAAAAGAAGATGTGGAAAGCATGGCCGTAAAGAAAATTATTGCTTTGCAGCTGCATGAAACATTACAAGAGACCAAAATGACAAAGATGGAGCTGGCAAATAAGCTGGAAACCTCACGGGCGGCTGTGGATAGATTACTTGATCCGTATAATGAATCAATAACATTGTTGACGTTAAAAAAAGCGGCGTCAATCTTTGGGAAAAGAATAAAACTGGAGCTTGTTTAATTTTGAAGAAAAAACACACGAAAAACGAGACTGAGCCTGATGAATGATACTTTGAATTGCTGTAACCCATATTGACGCGGGGTCTTTTTTTTCTTATCTTTATAATGATCGGAGGATTATAATGAAAGCAAAAGCTCTTGTTTTGGCGGTTATTTTTGGTATAGCGGCGGCGGCGGGATCTTACGCCATAGGTTTGGGGGCCCAGTTCAATTTAGGTTCCACCGATAAATTCTTCGCCCCCGGCATAGCCCTGGCCTTAAGCCCTGCGGATAAATTCCATATGGCCTTTAACTGGTATTTAGACGATGCATACACAAAGATAGGGCTTACCGCTGATGCGGCGCCTCTTGACCAGTACCTTGGCAGCCCCAGCTCTCCCCTCAGTTTAACCCTGGGCATAGGCGTTTTCGCCAATCTGACCTTTGTCGAAAATGATATGGACTTTGACGCCGGCCTCCGAATCCCCGTGGGGTTCGCCCTGTGGCTGGGGGACAGAGCTTTCGAGATCTACACCCATATAGCCCCTTCGTTCAACATCGGGGTTGTTCCCGCCCCGAATCTCAAAAATATCTTTTTCCCCGTGGCCCTGGGCGCCCGCCTCTGGATCCGCTAGTTTGCCGATGCGCCTAAAAGTTCTATGCGGGCTTTGATGTAGTCCAGCCGGTCCCGGTTAAGTACGGCCCGGCGGGCGGATCGTTCGGGGATCTTCTCCACTTCGTAATTTCCCCGGCGGATAAATTTCATCCCCTTGCCCTCGGTAAACCAGTACACCAGGGCAATATTTTCCCGGTCCAGCTCTATGGCGTTGATCCCCTTTTTGCTGATGGCGCTGCCCGAATTAAACAGGCAGGGCACGGGAAGATCGTCGCCGTAGAGGCTTTGGCGCAGCACATCCCGCCGCTCGGATCGTCTCAGCTTCCCCAATTCCAGTCGCAGGGCCTTAACTTCGGCGGCGATACGGATTTTTTCCTCCTCTCCGGAGGCGGGGTAATCCCGGCAAAACCGTTCAATTTCAAATTTGATGAAATCAAAACGGCCCAGAGATTCAAAAAGAGGACGGTGGGTGTGGCCGATGACGGAGATACAGTTGTTTTCCAGAGAAAAATTGTAAGCTTTTTTTTCCACAAAAAACCGCCGGTGGGGGCTGCGGGCGGAAGAAACATTGCGTATGCCTATGGGCCGTAAAAAATAGCGGATCCCCGCCCGGACCAGGTTGTTGTACTCGGCATAGACCCGGGAAGACTGATGACCGTGGTAGACATACAGGGGAATGAGCCCCGTCTCTATCCGCACCGCATCGTACAGCATATAAGGATAATCTTTTTCAAAGAGGAGGTCTCCGTCGTGGTTGCCCAGGGTTTTGTAGAGCCTGCCGGCGGCGGCAAAAAGATCGAATATCCGGTACAGATCCCCCCAGCGTTTCCTGATGGCTTCCAGGGAATGACGCTGCAGTTCCTCGATATCCCCATTCAAAAGAAGGTACCAGCCGTCCCGGAAGTAATATTCCTCCAGCAAAGTCCCCAAGAGCAGACCGTTTTCCGCCAAATCATCGGCCCTGCCCGCTCCCATGTGAAAATCACTGATGATCAGGACCTTGCTTTTTTCCGTTTCACTTTTGGAAATATCCAGTACCGCCCCGGGGTTAAGCCTTGCGCCGGTGATGTCCTCAAAAAATGTTATCGCCATTACTTAATTCTATCGGATTATTGCCGGAAAATCCCGGAAATGCTATCATCAAAAAATGCAAATGACTATGCGCTGGTTTGGCGCCGGCTACGATTCGGTAAGGCTGGAACAGATCCGGCAGGTGGCCGGGGTCAGCGCTGTGGTGAGCACCCTTTACGGTTCCCTGCCCGGCGAGGTGTGGGAAGAAGATGCCATCCTTTCCCTGAAAAAAGAGGTGGAAGATGCGGGCCTGAAATTGGCGGGGATAGAAAGCGTCAATATCCACGATGCCATAAAAGTCGGATCGCCGGATCGGGATAAATATATTGACAACTACATCCTTACACTGGAGAGGCTGGGCCGGGCGGACATTCATTTGATCTGCTATAACTTTATGATCATCTTCGACTGGACCCGGTCGGATCTGGCAAAGCTCCGCAGCGACGGTGCAACGGTGATGAGTTACGATCAAAAGATCATCGACAAGATCGACCCCGGCAATATGTCCCGGGTGATGAACGCCCAATCCAACGGTTATGCGCTGGCGGGCTGGGAACCGGAAAGGCTGGGCCGCCTGAAGGAGCTTTTCGCCCTCTACGAGGGGATCACCGAAGAAAAACTTTTCGCCAATTTAAACTATTTTCTGGAGCGGATCATGCCGGTCTGTGATAAATACAATATCAACATGGCCATCCATCCCGATGATCCCGGTTGGTCTGTTTTCGGCCTGCCCCGGATCATGAGCAGAGGATCCCAGCTGGAGCGGCTCCTGGGCATGGTGGACAATCCCCACAACGGCGTAACCCTCTGCACCGGGAGCCTGGGGACCAACCCCGCCAACGATATTCCGGGGATCATTTCATCGCTCAGGGGCCGAATCCACTTTGCCCACCTCCGCAACCTGCGCCGCAGCACGGGCCATAGCGGCCCCGGCGATTTTGAAGAGGCGGCCCATTTTTCCGCCGACGGCTCATTGGATATGTTTGCCATAGTAAAGGCCCTTTACGACGCCGGTTTCAACGGCCCCATACGGCCCGATCATGGCAGAAGTATCTGGGGTGAAGTTTCTATGCCCGGCTACGGGCTTTACGACCGCGCTCTGGGGGCAAGTTACCTTACCGGCCTCTGGGAGGCGGTGGACAAGGTTTCCGGCGGCGGGCGGCCGGTGGAAATTTAGGTCTTCAAAAAACCTTACTAATAGTGTATGCTGTTTATATGACGGAAAAAGATCCTCTTAGTCCTGAAATTCTTCATGTTCCTTTGGAAAGTATCCTCGGGCCCGGTTCAAAATTGATCCCGGTTCTTCTGCAGGAAGATGTTGCCGTGATTTGTGTCAATACAAGCGCCCTAAAAACGCGCTTCATGCCGTTTAAGGCTCTTTACGACAACAATGAAAAGTTTTGGGCCCAAAAAGGCTCTTGGACCTATTTTATTGATTCTGAGGACTTGGTGAAAATCCGGAAAAAGATGGAATCCGGGGCCATCACATATCTGGTATCTACAGAACAGCAGACTGAACAGGCGAAGCAACCGAGGCCGGCGAAACCGGAAGGCCCTCCGGCGGATTTCGGCAATGAGTATACCGCCATCGCTGCCATGTCCGATGCCGAACGGGTTGATCACATCAAAAATGATAAAAAACGGCTGGATATTCTTATTGCGGAAAAACCCCGGAATGTGGAAGCGGTCACCGAAGCGCTGGCTGACACCACCCGGGATGCGGCGCTGGTAAACCACGCGGCTCTGCTTGATGCCATGAAATTGGGGGACGACGACGCAAAAAAATTAACCCAGAGCCTGGTCGATTCTACCCGTGATATGGTGAAATCTTCCTCCCGGCTTATTACCCCCGGCATCTTTAGCGATGAGCTTCTCGGCACCCTCGTACAAAAATCCAACGGTACCATCATTCAGCATATGACCCGGGTGTATCTTAAAGGGATGGCCTTTCTTTCTCATTATAACGAGCTCGTTTCCGCTTCCAGTTATATCAATAAACTCAGAATTTCTTTTGATAAGACCTACCGGGATTATTATGCCGCCCTGCTGCCCCACTACAAAGAGACCCTCTCGCTGGAACGGATTTTTATGGGGGGGATGCGGGCCATTCCGGAAGATTATTTTCTGGATTGGGCCACCGGTTTTTTGATCCACGACGTGGGAAAAGCGGCGGCGGTGGAATACCACGAAGGGGAAGCGGCCTACAACCGGGACATTGTGGTGGAGCACGTAAAGGTCGGTTTCAACTCTGTAATGAACAAAACAAATTATCCCCGTGACGCGGCCCTTATCACCGGCTATCATCATGAATACTACGGCGATCCCGGCGGTTACGGTTGCTTCCGCACTTACCTCGAACAACACCGAAAGGCGAATCCCTATGCGCGGCAGGAGTACTGTATAGCCTACGATGTTAAACCCATGGTGAATTTTGAAGCTTTGGCCTATTTCCCCGCCAAAATTTTGGAGATAGTCGATGTGTTCGACAGTGTTACCGATCCGAACCGCAAATACCGGAAGGCCCTGATCAGCGAAGAAGCTCTGGGCATGATGAAGGAAGAATTCATAGACAAACATCCAAAGATTGATATCATCCTTTATGATATTTTTGCGTCCTTTGTCCGTAAAAGTGAAAGCCTGTAAAGGGAGGTCTCCGGTGCGTCTGCGCGACATCTACAGCGAT
Source organism: Spirochaetia bacterium (assembly GCA_025997615.1). Taxonomy (GTDB): domain Bacteria; phylum Spirochaetota; class Spirochaetia; order Treponematales; family Breznakiellaceae; genus BNUV01. The sequence goes on along the minus strand of BNUV01000089.1, from coordinate 4,280 downwards.
AGCGTTAATGATAGAACGGTTTGGGGGAAAGCCGGTATAGAGCTTCCCCGCTTTGACCGGGCCTCCATGATAAAGGCCACTGAAGCCGCCCCCGAATGGGTTCACTTTGGTGCGGGAAATATTTTTCGCATCTTCCCCGCGGCGCTGCAGCAGGACCTATTGGAACGGGGTATCGAAAAAACCGGTATCATCATGGTGGCCGGAAGGGACGGCGGCATTGTCGATGAGGTTTTTAAGCCCTGCGATAATTTGACCCTGGGCGTAACGCTCAAGGCCGACGGCGGCATCGCAAAAAAAGTTATCGCCGGCATCGCCGCTTCTTTGTGGATGGGCAAAGACGAAGATTTTGAAAAGCTCAAAAATATTTTTCGCAAGCCTTCGCTAAAAATGGCGAGTTTCACCATCACCGAAAAAGCTTATAATCTTAACGGCGGACCGGATCCGGAACATTATCTGGCAAAAGTTACCGCCCTCCTCTACGAACGCTATAAGGCGGGGTCTTTCCCCCTGGCGCTGGTGAGCATGGATAACTGTTCCCATAACGGCGATAAACTTTTTTCCGCCGTTGAAGCTTTCGCCCTCAGTTTTATTGAAACGGGCCGCGCCGAAAAAGAATTTATTGATTATATCCGTGACCCGAAAAAAGTTTCTTTTCCCTGGACTATGATCGACAAGATCACCCCCGGCCCGGATCAGGGGGTAAAAACCCTTTTGGAAAAGTCCGGTTTTGAAGACACAAAAATCTACGCCAAAACTACCCCCACGGCCCCTTTTGTCAATGCCGAGGAGACTCAGTATCTGGTAATGGAAGATTCATTTCCCGGAGGCAGGGCGAAACTGGAAGAAGCGGGGGTCCTCTTTTGCTCCAGGGAAACCGTAGAAAAAGCGGAAAGAATGAAGGTCTCGACCTGTCTTAACCCCCTGCATACCGCTTTGGCAATTTTCGGCTGCCTTTTGGGTTACACAAAAATCTGCGACGAAATGAAAAATAAAGACCTGGTAAAAATGATTGAGATTATCGGCTATGTTGAAGGCCTCCCCGCGGCGGCGGATCCGGGAATTATAACGCCAAAAAAATTTATCGACGAAGTTGTAAAGGTCCGGCTGCCCAATCCGTTCCTGCCAGACACGCCCCAGCGGATCGCCAGTGACAGCTCCCAGAAAATTCCCATCCGTTTTGGCGAAACCATAAAAACCTATCAGTCAAACAAAAACCTCGACATAAACAGTCTAAAGATCATCCCCCTGGTGCTGGCCGCCTGGGTCCGTTACCTTTTGGGCATTAACGATGAAGGCAAGCCCTTTACTGTCAGCCCCGATCCCCTCTACGAAACTTTGGCGGCGCAGCTTTCCGGCATTAAGCCCGGCGATAAAGGCCCCTTCCATAAAGTTCTTGAACCTATTTTTTCTAACGAAAAGATCTTTGGCGTAGACCTTTATCAGGCGGGCCTTGGGAAAAAGGCGGAAGCGTATTTTGAGGAACTCATGGCCGGTCCCGGCGCCGTGGCAGCGACACTAAAAAGGTACTTGTAAATGACCATCTGGTTCGCCACGGGAAACCTTCATAAAAAACAGGAACTGGCCGCCATCCTTTCGGGCCATATCATCAAAATACCTGCCGAAAACGGCATTGATTTTGATCCGGAGGAAACGGGGTCAACTTTTTTTGAAAATGCCCTGCTCAAAGCCCGTTGTCTTTACCGCCTTACCGGGGAACCGGTCATTGCCGATGACTCGGGCCTCTGTGTGGACGCCCTTGACGGCCGCCCCGGAATTTACTCGGCCCGATATGGTAGTAGCGGCGAAAAGAAACTGGACAGCCGCCAACGGAACAGGCTGCTCCTCGGCGAAATGGAAGGAAAAGAAAACCGGAGCGCCCGTTTTGTCTGTTCCATGGTACTGCTCCTTTCGGAGGATCAATTCTACGCAGTACAGGAAACCCTGGAAGGTGAAATAATCCTGAAAGAACGGGGAGGCGGCGGTTTCGGCTACGACCCCATACTCCTCATCCCCGGCCTCGACCGCACCGTGGCGGAACTTTCCGAAGAAGAAAAAAACAGTCTCAGTCACCGGGGCAAGGCGGGAAAGGCAATCGCCAAGCTTCTGGAAAGCTAAACTTTTTTCAGGATATACATATCAGCAAGATCACCGGAGATCTTTTTCCCCGCCATGTCCAACTGGATTAACCTGTTCTCGCCGACTTGATAATACGGGGGCATATCTTTGACATCCAGCGTAATAACGCTTCCGGCATCATCCCACGTAAAAGTTCCGCTGCTGGTAAAGACCTCGTCGCTTTTGTCAATGTATTGATAGCTTAAGGTGTAAGTCCCGTCTTCGCCCAAGGTTATTTCAACATTGATGGCCGAATCCGCCCCCGGTATCACTCCCCGGTAAACACCGGGCCAATCCACACTGTTTCTTGAATTATGGGCGGCGTCAATAGCCTTACCGGTCGAAGTACAGGCGGCTATTCCCCACAACGAAACAGCAACAGCGGTAATCAACAAAATCGTTTTTTTCATTTTGCTCCTCCTCCGAGCTTGTCTTATTGTAACGCAGAATACCTTTATTCGGTAAATTCCACGCTGACCTCATGACCGCTTTCAGAAGAGCGGATAATGCCGTCAATGATCGCCTGATTGTAGATAATCTCTGATGTGGGTATAGGCGCGGGAAGCCGCTCCCGGACGGCATCTACAAAGGAACGGCACTTAAGATAAAAATTATCTTCTTTGGGTTCCGGCAGCGGAATGGGCGTCGAGGTCGGCGAGCCAAGATAATCATGAAAGAGGGTAACATTACCGCAGCTGCCATCCCAGGCTCCGCCCCATAATTCTCCAAGCCCGGCAGGCTCAACCTTAAGCCCCGCGTCGGTTCCCAAAAAGATGGTGGCGCCGGTGGTGTCCATGTGCATGGCCCAGGACATACGAAAATCCAGGGTGATGCCGCCCTCAAGGCGGATAAAGGCCCCGCAGAAATCGTCCACCGAGAAACGGGCCGCATCCTTCGGCGGGCTATACTTGGGGTTCTTGCCAAAATAATCAAAGGATACGGCGGAAACTGTCAGGGGCCGGGGATAGCCAATGGCGTTCAGAGCCATATCAAGACCATAACATCCTATGTCCGCCAGGGCGCCCACCCCGGCATATTTTTTTTCGATAAAAGTACCGCCGGGTATCCCCCGCCAGCGGCCGCCGCCGGTTTGTATATAGTAGATTTTTCCCAGGTCTCCTGAGCGAATCACTTCCTTGACCTTTTTCATCCGGGCATCGTAACGGGGCTGAAAGCCGATGGTGAGTATCTTTCCGGAAAGTTTTTCCGCCTTCCGCAGGGCAAGCGCCTCTGCAAGGGTAACGGTCATGGGCTTTTCCAATAATACATCGCAGCCATGCTCCAGGGCCGCAATGGCACATTCGGCATGGGTGGAATTATAGGTACAAACGCTGACCGCATCAGGTTTTACCGCATCAAGCATCTCTTTCGCACTGGAAAAAGCCCTGGCGGAAGAAAGCCCCTGGGCATCCAAAAACGACCGTGCCTTCCCCTCTACAATGTCCGCTCCGGCGACAACTTCAACATCATCCATTCTTAAATATTGTTTAACATGAAACGCCGCAATACCGCCGGTGCCGATAATGGCAATTCTTGTTTTTGTCATGGTAAAAATTCCCCCTGTATTAAGTATATCAACATTTCAAACTTCTGTCCAGCGCTTTACCACCGGCCCGCGAAGGCGTATACAATCCGCCTGAAAATCAGTATCATTGCATCTATGAGCAAGATCGCCGTTTTCTGTTGGACTGCCCTTTTGTCATTTATGCCCATATCGGAACTGCGGGGGGCTATTCCTTTTGCCATTTCCAACGGCATCCCCTGGTATATAACCTATCCTTTTGCCGTTGCCCTGAACGCCCTGGTGGCGCCGGTCTGCTGGATTTTTCTTTCCACATTTCACAAATTATTTTTACATTGGCGCTGGTACTCAGGCTTTTTTGATCGCTTTGTGGAACGGGCCCGGGTCAAGATTCACCCGCTGGTTGAAAAATGGGGCTGGATTGGCATAGCCCTTTTTGTGGGCATCCCCCTGCCGATAACCGGCGCGTGGACCGGTACCCTGGGATCCTGGGTTTTGGGCATGAACAAAGGCAAAACCATGCTGGCCATCGTCCTGGGGGTAATCATCTCCGGGGTCATCGTCACCGCAGTATGGCTTCTGGGTATCAGGGCCCTGGATATTTTTATCAAACACGGATAAGCGCAGAATATTGGAAGGCTGG